>NZ_JAPCIY010000003.1:0-120084 GCF_027707645.1 Aeromonas sp. QDB30
GTTACCCGCCCGCCGAGAACGAAGTTACCCAAGGTGCATCAAAGCCAAACCACAGAAGTATGCGACGAGAAAACCTAGTAAAAACAATGCCAGTCAGGCTTAACTGACTGGCATTAGGCCATTGGCCTCTCTTTTTATTGGGACTGTCCGGGAAGAGGCGTATTACTTCACGCGCATGCCCGGCTGGGCACCTTCCTGGGGCTCGAGGATCCAGAGATCCTTGCCACCTGGACCTGCCGCCAGCACCATGCCTTCGGACATGCCAAAGCGCATCTTGCGCGGGGCCAGGTTGGCCACCATCACGGTCAGCTTGCCTTCCAGATCTTCCGGGTTGTAGGCAGACTTGATACCGGCAAACACCTGACGGGTTTCGCCGCCGATGTCCAGCTGCAACTTCAGCAGCTTCTCGGCTTCCGGCACCGCTTCGGCCTTTTTGATCAGCGCCACCCGCAGGTCAATCTTGGCAAAGTCGTCGTAGGTGATGGTCTCGCTGATGGGATCGTCCACCAGGGGGCCTGCCGGTTTCTTGCTCTGCTCCTTGGCGAGATCTTCCTTGGACGCTTCCACCATGGCATCCACCTTGGCGGACTCGATGCGGGAGAAGAGCGCCTTGAAGGGAGCGACGCCGTGGTCGACCAGAGGGGCGGCGATGCCGTCCCAGGTCAGGGTCTCGCCGAGGAAGGCTTCGGCGCGCTCGGCCAGTTGCGGCATGACGGGCTTCAAGTAGGCCATCAGCACGCGGAACAGGTTGATGCCGACGGAGCAGACGGCTTGCAGCTCGGCATCCGCCCCTTCCTGCTTGGCGATGACCCAGGGAGCCTTGTCGTCCACATAGCGGTTGGCCTTGTCGGCCAGGGCCATGATCTCGCGGATGGCTCGGCTGAATTCGCGCGCTTCATAGGCTTCGGCGATGCTGGCGCTGGCGTTGGCAAACTCGGCGTAGAGTGCGGGCTCGGCGCAGGTGGCGGCCAGCTTGCCGTCAAAACGCTTGGCGATAAAGCCGGCGTTGCGAGAGGCCAGGTTGACCAGCTTGTTGACCACATCGGCGTTGACGCGGGAGACGAAGTCTTCGAGGTTCAAGTCCAGATCGTCGATGCGGCTGTTGAGCTTGGCGGCGTAGTAGTAACGCAGGCACTCCGGATCTAGGTGCTTGAGATAGGTGGACGCCTTGATGAAGGTGCCCTTGGACTTGGACATCTTGGCGCCGTTGACGGTCACATAGCCGTGCACGTTGACCTTGGTCGGCTTGCGGAAGTTCGCGCCTTCCAGCATGGCCGGCCAGAACAGGCAGTGGAAGTAGGCGATGTCCTTGCCGATGAAGTGATAGAGCTCGGCGTCGGAGTCCGCTTTCCAGTAGCTGTCGAAGTCGATGTCGCCGCGCTTGTTGCACAGGTTCTTGAACGACGCCATGTAGCCGATGGGGGCGTCCAGCCAGACATAGAAGTACTTGCCGGGGGCACCGGGAATTTCGAAGCCGAAGTAGGGGGCGTCACGGGTGATGTCCCACTGCTGCAGGCCGCTTTCGAACCACTCTTGCATCTTGTTGGCCATCTCTTCCTGGATGGCGCCGGAGCCGCGTACCCAGTCGGCGAGCCAGGCTTCGAACTGGGGCAGGTCGAAGAAGTAGTGTTCTGAGTCCTTCATCACCGGGGTCGCACCGGAGACGGCGGATTTCGGATCAATCAGCTCGGTCGGGCTGTAGGTGGCGCCGCACGCGTCGCAGTTGTCACCGTACTGATCGGGGGACTTGCACTTGGGGCAGGTGCCCTTGACGAAGCGATCCGGCAGGAACATGGATTTTTCCGGATCGAACAGTTGGGAGATGGTGCGGATCTTGATTTTGCCGGACTCTTTGAGGCGGCCATAGATCACGCCCGCCAGCTCGCGGTTCTCGTCGCTGTGGGTGGAGTGGTAGTTGTCGAAGCTGATGTTGAAACCGGCAAAATCCCCCTGGTGCTCCTGGGAGACGGCGGCAATCATCTCTTCCGGCGAGATCCCCATCTGCTGAGCCTTGAGCATGATGGGCGTACCGTGGGCATCGTCGGCACAGACGAAATGCACCTGATGGCCACGCATTCGCTGATAACGAACCCAGATATCGGCCTGGATGTGTTCCAGCATGTGGCCGAGATGGATGGAGCCGTTGGCATAGGGGAGGGCGCAGGTTACCAGCATTCTACGAGGATCAGTTGCCATAATACGTTCTTTATGTGCCTGTTGGGATGATACAGTGCCGTGCATGTTACCCGAATTGGGGGCGGCCTGCCTAGGGTTGTGGCCCCCGGTGCCCTGACTGGCGGCATCACGATGACGTCGGCAAGCCACTGATTTATGTGCGGTAACCGTTCACCTCAGCATAACGACAACATAATGGGGAGTTAATGGTGATTGATTCAGTAAAACAGATCCTGGCCGAATTTAAGCCGGCAGGATGGGGCAAGGATCTGGTCGCGGCCGGTTTTGTGCGTTCCGTCGAGCGGCACGAACAGACCCTGGCCATCACGCTGGTGCTGCCCTTTGCCGGCCAGTCCCTGTTTGAACAGATCAAAGAGGAGTTCGATGCCCGGCTGCGCAGCGCAACCGGTGCGACCCGCATCGACTGGACGGGGGAGATAGACGTGGCCAGCATGCCCCGCGCGCAGCAACTGGCGGCGGTACAGGGGATCCGCAATATCCTGGTGGTTGCCTCCGGCAAGGGAGGGGTGGGCAAGTCCACTACCGCGGTCAACCTGGCGCTGGCGCTGCAAAAAGAGGGGGCGCGGGTCGCCCTGCTGGATGCGGACATCTATGGCCCCTCCATCCCGACCATGACGGGGACCCTCAAGGAGCGCCCTGTCAGCTTTGATGGCAAGTTGATGGAGCCGGTGATGGCCTGCGGCATCAAGAGCAACAGCATCGGTTATCTGGTGGCCGAGCAGGATGCCACCATCTGGCGCGGTCCCATGGCGAGCAAGGCACTCGGGCAGATCCTGCACGAGACCCGCTGGGGCGAGGTGGACTACCTGGTGGTGGACATGCCCCCGGGCACCGGCGATATCCAGCTGACGCTGGCCCAGCAGGTGCCCACCACGGCGGCGGTGATCGTCACGACGCCCCAGGATGTGGCGCTGGCAGATGCCCGCAAGGGGATCGCCATGTTCAACAAGGTCAATGTGCCTGTGCTTGGCATCGTCGAGAACATGAGTTACCACGTCTGCAGCGCCTGCGGGCATCACGAGCCGTTGTTCGGTACCGGCGGTGGTCAGAAGATGGCGGAGCAGTATCACGTGGCGCTGCTTGGTCAGTTGCCGCTGCATATCGACATTCGCCAGCACATGGATGAAGGCTGCCCCACCGTGTTCGGTGCGCCGGATGGCGAGCTGTCACAGACTTACCTGAAACTGGCTCGCCGGGTAGGGGCCGAGCTCTATTTCAGCGCAAAACCGATTGCGACCCCGCTCTACACGGTGGCGCTGGACGAATAATCGGCGTTCGGCCAAGGGGGACGGATTTGGGGTGGGCATGGCCACCCCTTTTTCATATAATGGATCGGTTTAAACAATCCCCAGTGCTCTTCTCTTTAGGTATTTTCAATGTCTGATACTCAACATTCCTGCGTGATCATCGGTATTGCTGGTGCATCCGCGTCCGGCAAGAGTCTTATCGCCCAAACCATCTATGAAGAGCTGGTGGCCGAGCTGGGAGCGGGTCAGATTGGTGTGATCACCGAGGATTGCTACTACCGTGATCAGACCCACCTGACCATGGAAGAGCGGGTCAAGACCAACTATGACCACCCCAATGCCCTGGATCACGATCTGCTGGTGCAGCATCTGACCCAGCTGACGCAAGGGGAGGCGGTCAACATCCCCCAGTACTCCTATACCGAGCACACGCGCATGACCGAGGTCACTACCTTTGCACCGCGCCGTGTCATCATCCTCGAAGGGATACTGCTGTTGACCGACAGCCGCCTGCGCGAACTGATGGACGCCTCCATCTTCATGGATACCCCGCTCGACATCTGTTTGCTGCGCCGTCTGGTGCGCGATGTGCAGGAGCGCGGTCGTACCATGGACTCCGTACTCAAGCAGTATCAGAAGACTGTGCGTCCCATGTTCATGCAGTTCATCGACCCGTCCAAGCAGTATGCCGACGTGATCGTGCCCCGTGGCGGCAAGAACCGCATCGCCATCGACATGCTCAAGGCGCGTATCCGCCATATGTTGATTGGTTGAGAGAAAACAAGCCGGGTGATGCCCGGCTTTTTTTAATGAATCTTTTGTCAGGAGAGTCGCAGAATGCGTCTTTGTGATACCGATATCGAACGGCACCTGGATGAAGGCAAGATCGTCATCGAGCCGCGGCCCGGTGTTGAGCGGATCAGCGGCGTCAGCGTCGATGTGCTGCTGGGCAACGAGTTTCGGGTGTTTCGCGATCATACCGCGCCTTATATCGACCTTGGCGGTACCAGTATCGAGATGGCCGATGCCATCGAGCGGGTGATGAGCGAGGAGATCCACGTGCCGGACGGTGAAGCCTTCTATCTGCACCCGGGTCAGCTGGCGCTGGCGGTGACCTATGAATCGGTTACCTTGCCCGCCGATATCGTCGGCTGGCTGGATGGTCGCTCCTCCCTGGCTCGCCTGGGCCTTATGGTGCACGTCACCGCCCACCGCATCGATCCGGGCTGGTCCGGTCGCATCGTGCTGGAGTTTTACAACGGCGGCAAGTTGCCTCTGGCCCTGCGTCCCAAGATGAAGATCGGTGCCCTGAACTTCGAGATGCTGTCAGGTACCGCGGCTCGCCCGTACAACAAACGGGAAAATGCCAAATACAAGAGTCAGCAAGGGGCTGTGGCCAGCCGGATCAACCAGGATTGATCCCCGCACCGTGCGGCTTGTCTATCGAGGAGGGTGCCAAGGCACCCTCTTTTTTTATCTGACAAAAGGAAACGGGCGTGCCGAGCGGGTTGAAAAGCGGCCTTTTTCGGGACATTGAGCCATGCTCAGGCTTTGATTGGCGCCTATCCACAGCAATGGAATGGACTTAAATTAATCCTCGACAAGCCCCGTTCCTACAGGCCCTAAGACATTTTCTGACGGAATGCCCTTTTTTTTTTTTGCTGAAATATTTCAACAACGGGTATGGCGCATCGAGCCTTCTGGCATAATCCGCCGCAACTCATAAACAGGTTCGTTTTTATGTTTGAAATGTTTAGTGGTTTGGGTTTGTGGTGGTCAATCGGTTTGGTATTGGCCGTTTTTTTTGTGCTGGCCTATGAATTCATCAACGGCTTTCACGATACCGCCAACGCGGTAGCAACGGTTATCTATACCAAGGCGATGCCGGCTCATATGGCGGTGGTGGCTTCCGGTCTGTTCAATTTCGCCGGTGTCATGCTGGGTGGATTGGGGGTGGCCTACGCCATCGTTCATCTGCTGCCCATCGATCTGCTGCTTGGCATGGACTCCACCCAGGGTCTGATCATGGTGTTCTCCCTGCTGTTCTCGGCCATCGTCTGGAACCTGGGAACCTGGTACTTCGGTATTCCGGCATCCAGCTCCCACACCCTGATCGGTTCCATCCTGGGGGTAGGCGGCGCCTATGCCCTGATCAGCCATCAACCCCTGAAAGAGGGTATCAACGTCGGCAAAGCCATCGACATCATGCTCTCTCTCATCATCTCTCCCACCGTGGGCTTCATCATTGCCGCCCTGCTGCTGTTCGCCATGAAGCGCGTATGGCTTGGCAGCAAGATCCACAAGACCCCGGAAGAGCGCCTGCTGGTGGACGGCAAGAAGCATCCACCGTTCTGGGCACGTGTCACTCTGATTTGTTCCGCAATGGGGGTGAGCTTCGTGCACGGCTCCAACGATGGTCAGAAAGGCATCGGTCTGGTGATGCTGGTGCTGATCTGCATGGCGCCTGCCTATTTTGCGCTGGACATGAACAGCCGCTCCTATGATCTGGACAGAACCCAGGATGCCAACCAGCGCATTATGGAGATCTACCAGCGTAACCAGGATCAGGTCTCCCATCTGGTGAACTTCAGTGTCCCTGCCAAAGCCCAGGAGGAGCTGATGAGCCACTGTGCGGCAGGGGAGGCCCTGCAGGCCATGGCGACCCTCGACAAGCGTCTGGGCCAAGTGCGCACCTACGAGGAGATGAATCTGGTGGATCGCCGCGAAGTGCGTCGCCTGCTGCTGTGCATCGACGACACTGCCCGCAAGGTCTCCAAATTGCCGCTGCCGGCCAAGGAGTTGACCGATCTTGCCAAATGGCGCAAGGATCTGACCGCCACGGCCGAATATGCGCCGACCTGGGTCATCGTGTCCATCGCGCTGGCGCTCGGTTGCGGCACCATGGTGGGCTGGCGTCGTATCGTCTACACGGTAGGGGAGAAGATTGGTTCCTCCGGCATGACCTACAGCCAGGGCATTGCAGCCCAGATCACGGCCGCCGCGTCCATCGGGATTGCGAGTCTGACCGGGATGCCGGTGTCCACCACCCACATTCTCTCCTCCGCGGTGGCGGGGACCATGGTGGCCAACAAGTCCGGCCTGCAGAGCCAGACCATCAAGACCATTCTGCTGGCCTGGGTGCTGACGTTGCCGCTCACCATGCTGCTCTCCGGCGGTCTCTTCCTGCTGAACAACCATCTCTTTGGCGGATAAGCGCGACAGTCATTGGAAATGAAACAAGGGCCTTCGGGCCCTTTTTTGTTGCCTGGTGAATGTCACGTCATGCGGCAATAGTTCAATGAGTAATAGCTATATGCCATCAGACAAGAAGTTGAATGACATTATCTATCACCTCTTTAGCTTCTCTACATCCCTCAACCACTCGTTGTGCACAGTGAGGGGAACCTGCCTGTGTGACGCCTTGTTACGAGCCGACCCTTGCACGTGAAGCTGAAGGGAGGGCGTTCAACGGGTCTATGATCCTCACCAGAAATGATGAGAGTGAAGAGCGCCACAGGTCGCCCTATGTCTGGCATTCCCGTTCAACTTGGGCTGTCTCAGCCACCACTGAACACACCGACTGTGAACCAAAGGGGGAACGCTGCCAGACTGTTTGCCAATGGCATCATATGCTGTCAACGCACGGACCTTATCGACAAACCAGAGCATGTCGTGGTGCGTTGACAGAGATGAATCCTCTGTCTGGTGCGTTATTCACGTCTTGCTTGGACTGTGTGTGTGATCGCTGAACATCGGGAAAGCGGCGGATATCGAACGGGCAGGGGGGGAGAGCAAGGCGATGTCAGCCCCAAAAAAGAGACAAAAAAAGAGCCACACATTGTGTGGCTCTTTATTCAGACTAACGAGTCTGCTCAGGGGCGACCGGCCGGGCTGGTTGCCACGTTGCTGGCAGCGGTGCTGCCACCGTGGCGACCGGAGGTCACGACTTCGCTGCGTACCAGGGGAGCGTACTCCACGGGTTCACGGGGTGTCGGGGCAGGCGCCGCAGCCGGCGTTGCCATGGGGGCATAGGCCTTGCGGGCACGGGCCAATACACCGGCACCCTTGCTGACCTTCACTTCGGGGCTGGTTGCTGGCTCGGTTTGCACCACGGCAGCCGGCATCTCGACGACCTCCGCCTCGGCGGTGGCCGTCTCCTCAGCGATCACGACAGGTGCCGCTTCAGCAACCGGTGCAACCTCTTCTGGGATGGCCTCCACTTGCTGGGTCTGCTCGACAGCATCGATCACGGCGACAGGTTCGTCATGAGAGGCGGTGTCGACGATAGGTTCGACCATCTCGGGTTCGACAACTGCCACTTCGGCCACGGGTTCAGGGTCTGCTTGCGCAGCCCGCTCAACTTCGTCAGTGGAGGGCGCGTCCACAGCCTGGGCTGTCAGTGCTTGCTCTGCCGCTTCCTCAGCAACGGCTTCAGCCACCACGTGTTCGGTCAGTGCGGCGGAGGCCTGCAGGGCGGCTGCAACCGCTTCTGCGCTCGGAATGGTGATGACAGGCACAACCGGTTCTTCCACCTTCACCTGAGCCGCATCGGCCTGGGCCGCGGTAGTCAGCTGCACTTCACCTTGTGCTTCGTCTTCACGCTGGCCACGAGCCTCTTCGTTGATGCGCTTGCGACGTTGCCCTTCGATGCGCTGATTGCGCGGGGTACGGCGGGAACGACGCTGACCTTCGCCTTGCTCTTCTTGCTGCTCAGCGGCGGCTTGCACGTCGGCGACATCGATGATTTGCTCGTCAGTCGGCAGGGCAGGGGTGTCGGTCGCGGCGACATCGACACGGATCTGCTTGCGCAGTTGGCGACGTTCGCGGCGCTCGGCCACTTTTTGCTCTTTTTCCTGACGCGGTTCAGCGCTGGTGACCGCAGTATCAACGGTATCAACCGCCTCGACGATCACCTCGGCACGGGGTTCGCGGGGGGCGCGAGGTTCACGAGCCGGACGCGGGGCACGAGGTTCGCGCTCCTGGCGGGGTTCGCGAGGCTCACGCTCCATGCGCTGTTCGGTGCGCACTTCGCCACGGGGTTCCCGTTCCTGGCGCGGTTCCCGCTCTTTGCGCGGGCGACGATTACGATCACTGCTCTCGCGGCTGGCTGCGCCTTCACGCTTCTCGCCGGCCTCGGCATTGCGACTGCCGCGGTTGTCGTCGCGACGACCACGTTGACCACGGCTGCGGGATTCATCGCGCTGGTGACGGTGCCCGTCATCCTTGCGAGCTTCGCGCTGGGCGGCCGGTTTGTCGGCAGGCGCCTTCACCTCGGCCGGAGCCGCATCGGAAGAGGCACCGAACAGGCCGGAGAAGGCCTTGGCCAGCTTGCCAAAGAAGCCGACTTGTTCTGCAACCGGAGCGGGAGTCGCAACAGGAGCCGGAGCGGCGGGCGCAACCGGCTGAGGAGCCGGGGCAAACCCTTGCAGCAGCGGTTGTTCACGCTCGACTACCTGAGCCTGGCGCGGCTGATAGACCGGCTTGGCAATCTCGGTTTTGAGCTCGTAGCTGGCCGCTTCCGGGATCTCGTTCTGACGGATGCGGGTCACTTCGTAGTGCGGGGTTTCCAGATGCTGGTTCGGAATGATGTAGACACGTACATCATTGCGCTGTTCCAGATTGGCGATGGAGGTACGCTTCTCGTTGAGCAGATAGGCGGCCACATCGACCGGCACCTGGGCATGCACCTGCTCGGTATTGTCCTTCATGGCCTCTTCTTCGATGAGACGCAGGATGGACAGGGCGAGGGATTCATTGTCACGGATGACCCCCTGACCCTGGCAACGGGGGCAGATATGGCTGCTGGACTCGTTGAGGGAGGGACGCAGACGCTGGCGAGACATCTCCAGCAGACCGAAACGGGAGATACGGCCCAGCTGGATGCGGGCACGATCCTGATGCACAGCTTCACGCAGACGGTTTTCCACTTCGCGCTGATTGCGAACCGGGGTCATGTCGATGAAGTCGATGACAATCAGGCCACCCAGGTCACGCAGGCGCAGCTGGCGGGCGATCTCGTCGGCCGCTTCCAGGTTGGTCTGCAGGGCGGTCTCTTCGATATCGCCGCCCTTGGTGGCGCGGGAGGAGTTGATATCGATGGAGGTCAGTGCTTCAGTCGGGTCGATGACGATGCTGCCGCCGGAGGGCAGGCGCACTTCGCGCTGGAAGGCCGATTCGATCTGGCTCTCGATCTGGAAGTGGTTGAACAGGGCGACATCGCCCTTGTACAGCTTCACGCGATTGAGGAAATCGGGGCGGACCAGCTCGATATGCGACTTGGCGCGCTCGAAGATGACCGGGTTGTCGATCAGGATCTCGCCCACATCGCGACGCAGATAGTCACGGATGGCGCGCACGATGACGTTGCTCTCCTGGTGAATGAGCACCGGAGCGGAACGTTGTTGTGACGCCTTGTGGATGGAGTCCCAGTGATTGAGCAGAACGTTCAGATCCCACTCCAGCTCTTCCGGGGACTTGCCCACACCGGCAGTGCGCACGATGAGGCCCATGCCGTCCGGCACGGTCAGTCCGCTCAGGGCTTCCTTCAGCTCGGTCCGCTCGTCACCCTCGATGCGACGGGAGATGCCGCCGGCACGGGGGTTGTTCGGCATCAGCACCAGGTAGCTGCCAGCCAGACTGATGAAGGTGGTGAGGGCTGCACCCTTGGTACCACGCTCTTCCTTGTCGATCTGGACAATCACTTCCTGGCCTTCGCGGACCACTTCTTTGATATTGGGACGACCCTGATAGGAGTAACCGGAGGGGAAGTAATTGCGGGCGATTTCCTTTAACGGCAGGAAACCGTGGCGTTCGGCGCCATAGTCAACAAAAGCAGCTTCGAGACTGGGTTCTACTCGGGTGATCTTGCCCTTGTAAATGTTCGCTTTTTTCTGCTCGTGTCCCGGACTTTCAATATCCAAATCGTAGAGCTGTTGTCCGTCAACCAGCGCTACGCGCAACTCTTCTTCCTGAGTCGCGTTGATTAGCATTCTTTTCATTGAGTTCTCATTATTTTGTCATTTTGATTCCTCCACTGGGTCCTGCCGGCGCCGGCCTCGGGTCTTCAGCATGCTGGGGCAACCTCCCGGTTGGGGTATGCATGAGGCGCAAACTAAGGGCACTCTGGTTCAGCCTTCTCGAGAGGGCGTGAATTAAGGATACCGATGTGGAGACAATTTACGTCGGCTCTGTTTGTGTTCTCCATGCGTTGTACCTCGCACCCGGGAACCGTCATGTTCTTGTATACACGGTGTTTCGGGATTGGGTGGCATACATTTTGGCCACTTAGTACAAGGCTTGAACACAATGACAAAACCTTGTTTATTATCCCATTTAAACCACTTTTATAGCAAGACGCCATTTTTTAACAAAGCATGCAGCCAAGGGCTGTCGGCGGTGTTAAAATCCGCGCCATGACACAGATACATCAACAAGTGCAGCTGCTCACCATCGAAGCTGAGCATGACGGGCAGCGCATCGACAATTTTCTCAAGACTCAGTTAAAGGGCGTCCCCAAGAGCCTGATTTATCGCATCCTTCGAAAAGGGGAGGTGCGGGTCAACAAGAAGCGCATCAAACCGGAATACAAGCTTTGTGCCGGTGACGAGGTGCGGGTGCCCCCCGTGCGTGTGGCCGAGAAGAATGAGTTGCCTTCTGCCAACCTCGGCAGCATCCAGCGTCTGGAGAGCCAGATCCTGTTTGAAGACGACGCCATGATAGTGCTCAACAAGCCGTCCGGCATGGCAGTGCACGGCGGCAGCGGCCTCAGTTTTGGCGTCATCGAAGGGCTGCGTGCCCTGCGCCCCGAAGCCCGTTTCCTCGAACTGGTGCACCGGCTGGATCGCGACACCTCCGGCGTACTGCTGGTTGCCAAGAAGCGCAGTGCTCTGCGCAGCCTGCACGAGCAGCTGCGGGTCAAGACCATGCGCAAGCAGTATCTGGCGCTGGTGCGCGGCCAGTGGCAACCCCACGTCAAGGTGGTCAATGCGCCACTTCGCAAAAATGATCTGCAATCCGGCGAGCGGGTGGTACGGGTCAGCAGCGATGGCAAGCCCTCCGAGACCCGGTTCCGGATTGCACGTCAGTTTGCCGAGGCGACCCTGGTCGAGTGCAGCCCCATCACTGGCCGTACTCACCAGATCCGTGTCCACACCCAGCACGCCGGCCATCCCATCGCCTGCGATGACAAATATGGTGAGGCCGGTTTTGATGAAAAGATGCGAGGGCAGGGGCTAAAGCGTCTGTTCCTGCACGCCTGGAAGCTCACCTTTACTCATCCGGTGGATGATCGGGAGATCCAGGTGGAAGCACCATTGTCACCGGAACTTGAGGCGTTTCTCGCCAAGCTGCCACGCTGACAGCCATGAAAAACGGGAGCCTTGGCTCCCGTTTTTCATGGCAGAGTTCTTGTTATGGCAGAGCCAGGCCGTGGCGACCCAGGAGATCAACCAAGCCTATCAGGGGAAGACCGACAAGGGTATTGGGATCGCGCCCCTCCAGCGCCTTGAACAAGACGATGCCCATTCCCTCGCATTTGAAGCTGCCGGCACAATCCAGAGGACGTTCGACCTCCACATAGCGACGGATAGCGGCTTCGTCGAGCGAGCGAAAATGCACGGTGAAAGGCTCGACGAGCTGCTCGGCATGGCCATTCGCAGCATTGATCACGCACAGCCCGGTGTAAAAGATGACGCGCTTGCCTTGGGCCTGCAGCAACTGCTCGACCGCCTTTTCCGCCGTGCCGGGCTTGCCGAGGATCTGCCCGTCACAGACGCACACCTGATCTGAACCGATGATCAATCCTTGATCACGATCAGCAGCAACCGCACTCGCCTTGGCAAACGCCAATCTGCTGACCAGGGCTTCCGCGGTCTCTCCGTGTCGCGCTGTCTCATCGACTTGAGGCGCAGCACAGTGAAATGGCTGACCGAGTTTTTCCAGCAAGGTCTTGCGGTAGGACGAGGTGGACGCGAGGATCAAGGAAGGCTGCATGTTTTGATGATATCCATTTATAAATCAATTGGTTGATTCTATCTGTGCAGATGGGGCCACGCAAACAGGAGATGTCTAGAGCGGGACTCGCCTAATTAGCGGGAAGCATGCATGCTGATGGAACCACAGCACAAACACAAGAGATCGGAATTGAGCGTGATGACACGATATGCGGCCTTGGTCATGGCACTGATCTCCTTCGCCAGCTGGGCAGGAACATGGCAACTTCGTCAGGGGGATGAGGGGGTGATGCTTTGGACCCAGCCACATCCTCCGACCTCTTTTCAGGCCTTACGTCTGGAGATGCGCGTGAATGCCGATCCTGGCACGCTGATAACGGTGCTGCGCAACACGGCGCGCCATGAAGAGTGGTTGCCCCAGAGCCGTGAAGTCAGGGTGCTGGCCAGATCTGGTCCCGACGATGATCTGGTCTATACCCGCCTGGCGTCTCCCTGGCCGGTGCAAGACAGGGAGCTCATCACCCGCTCCCATTTGAGTCGACGCATCGATTGCGGCCTGACTCTCGAGGTGTGGGCAGAGCCGAATGCCCTGCCATTGCATGCAGGGCTGTTCCGGATCCAGGAAAGCGCCGGACGGTGGGAGGCGCTACCCCAACGGGATGGCAGCACACTCGTTCGGCTCGAAACCTATACCAACCCGGGCAACAACTTGCCGGGCTGGCTGGTCAATCCCATTGCCATCAAGGCTGCCGTGGGCAGTTTCAAAGCCATACGCCGACTGATGGAAGCCGAGCCCAGAGTGGCTGCGACATCAGGCCTGCTGGGGAGCGACCCGCGCTGTTCTGCCACCTGATGAGACACCAAGGAGCACATCCGGTGGACAGACAGGGGAGGGGAACAGGATCCTGTGCTAGATCCTGCACGATATGGCATAATCGGCCACCGATGAGCACAAGTTCCTCTTGCAGGGGCCTGTGAAGGTAAAATCATCGGCGGTAAGGACTTTTTCCTTTGACTATCCCTTGTTGGACCTATAATATTCGCGCCCTATGCAAAAGGTGAAGTTGCCCGTTAAGGTTGATCCAGTCCGTAATGCCTTGAAGCTACTCGATTATGTCGGGATAGTGGAAAAGTCGCAGATGCCCAGGCTGGAGGAATCAACCGAAGGCTTGCGAAGTGATGTGGATGTCACACTGCACTTTGGCAAAGATGTCCAGAAGTTGACCGTTATGAAAGGCACTGCCCATGCCAAGGTCGACCTGGTTTGCCAGCGTTGTGGTGAGACGTTTGAACACCTTTGTGAAGCTAGTTTTATTTACACTCCGCTGTTCGAAAGAACAAACGAGGAAGAACTGCCGGAAGCTTATGAGCCCATTGAGTTGGACGAAAACGGCGAGATAGATCTTCATCAAATCCTGGAGGATGAACTCATCCTCTCGTTGCCTCAAGTAGCCATGCATCCGGTGGATGTGTGTCCCAGAGGAAACATGGAGATGACCTGGGGTGAAATCGAACCTGCTGATGAGCGGCCGAATCCCTTTGCAGTTCTTGAAGCGCTCAAACGTAAGTGAATTTTAGGAGTTAGCCTACCATGGCCGTACAACAGAACCGTAAAACCCGCGCCAAGCGTGGCATGCGTCGTTCCCACGATGCGCTGACCACCGCTGCCCTGACTGTTGATCAGACCAGTGGCGAAATTCATCGTCGTCACCACGTGACTGCCGATGGTTTCTACCGCGGTAAAAAGGTAATCGCTTAAGGATTGCCTTTGTCTACGCAAACTGTCGCGCTAGACATAATGGGGGGAGATATCGGCCCCTCGGAAACAGTGCCTGCCGCCGTGCAGGCACTGTCTCTTCTACCCCAGCTAAAACTTGTTCTGGTCGGTGATCAACACCAGACTGCCCCTCTTCTGCAGCAACATGGCCTGCTTAATCACCCTCGCGTTCGTCTCGTGCATGCCTCCCAGGTCGTGGGCATGGGCGAAAAGCCTATCGTGGCGCTACGTACCCTGAAAGACTCCTCCATGCGCGTGACCCTGGATCTGGTCAAGAGCGGCGCTGCCGATGCCTGTGTCAGTGCAGGCAACACCGGTGCCTTGATGGCCATGGCCAAGTGCGTGCTCAAATCCTTGCCCGGTGTTGACCGGCCAGCCCTCATCAAGGCGCTGCCCACATTGAGTGGAAAGCGGACCGTGATGCTGGATCTGGGTGCGAACGTGAGCTGCGATGCCGACACCCTGCTGCAATTTGCCGTGATGGGCGCCGTAGTCGCAGAGAAGGTGGAGGGGATACCTTCACCCAGAGTGGCACTGCTCAACGTAGGGGAGGAGGAGATCAAGGGCAACGACCTGGTGCGCCACAGCGCCGAGTTGCTGCGCCAATGCTCCGCCCTGAATTTTGTCGGTTTCATTGAGGGGGACAGGATCTTCAGCGGCGAGTGCGACGTGATCGTCTGCGACGGTTTCGTGGGCAACGTGGCGCTCAAGACCGCGGAGGGGGTGGTGCGGATGATGGCCGAACTGGCCGGATATCCGCGCAAAAAACGCAGTTTTCTTGGTCGACTCGCCGGATTTATGTTCAAACGGCGTTTCTCTTACCTGAACCCCGACCAGTATAATGGCGCGAGTCTGTTAGGATTGCGCGGCATTGTGGTAAAAAGCCATGGGCGGGCCGAGCGCCGCGCTCTGTGTCATGCGATTCTGCTGGCCGCACAAGAAGCCAGACATCAACTTCCATTGCAAATTGCAGATCGCCTTGAATCTGTCTTTTCCGACAGGGATTTATAAAACTCTATGCATAGCAAAATTCTGGGTACTGGCAGTTATCTGCCGAGTTCGGTTCGTACCAACGCCGATCTTGAACAGATGGTTGAAACCAGTGACGAATGGATCGTGGAACGCACCGGGATCCGTGAACGCCGTATCGCCGGAGCCGACGAAACCGTCGCGACCCTTTCTCATCAGGCGGCCTTGCGTGCGCTTGATGCGGCAGGTCTGACTGCCGCCGATCTGGACATGATAGTGCTGGCCACTACCAGCGCAGAGAATGCCTTCCCAGCTGCTGCCTGTGAACTGCAGGGGCTGCTTGACGTACCGGGGATCCCGGCGTTTGACGTAGCCGCCGCCTGTGCCGGCTTTACATATGCTCTCGCCATCGCCGATCAGTTCGTCAAATCCGGCGCTGCTCGCCACGTGCTGGTTGTCGGTGCGGACGTGCTGTCACGCATGTGCGATCCCGAGGATCGCGGCACCATCATCCTGTTCGGGGATGGGGCAGGGGCCGTGGTCATCGGTGCCAGCGACACTCCTGGGATCCTCTCCACCCATCTGCATGCCGATGGCCGTTATGGCGAGCTGCTCAAACTGCCGCAGCCCCGTCGCGGCATGCCGGGTGCTGAGCTCGAAGCCTACATGTACATGAAGGGCAACGATGTCTTCAAGGTGGCGGTGACACGCCTTAGCGAGATCGTGACCGAAACCCTGGCTGCGGCCAACGTCGAGCCGAGCGAGCTGGACTGGCTGGTGCCCCATCAAGCCAACTTCCGCATCATCAATGCCACCGCCAAGAAACTCGGCATGGGGCTCGACAAGGTGATCCTGACCCTGGATCGTCATGGCAATACCTCCGCGGCCTCCGTGCCCATCGCCTTCGATGAAGGGGTGCGCGATGGTCGCATCAAACCCGGCCAGCTGGTCCTGCTGGAAGCCTTCGGCGGCGGTTTTGCCTGGGGCTCTGCGCTGGTTCGCCTCTGATACCGAGCGGTGCCCGGTCCTCGGGCGCCCGCTTACCGAATTCGTCTTACCTTAAAGGAATCAATGATGACCCGATTTGCCATTGCCTTCCCGGGACAAGGCTCCCAGAGCGTCGGCATGCTGGCCGAGCTGGCCGAGCAACACGCAGTGATTAAAGAGACCTTCGCCGAGGCGAGCCAGGTGCTGGGCTATGACCTGTTTGCCCTGGTGATGGCAGGCCCGGCCGAGGATCTCAACAAAACCTGGCGTACCCAGCCAGCGCTGTTGACCGCCTCCGTCGCGCTGTGGCGCCTGTGGCAACAACAAGGCGGGGTAACCCCTGCCGTGATGGCCGGCCACAGCCTGGGGGAATACTCCGCCCTGGTGTGCAGCGGCGCGCTGGCGTTTGCCGATGCCGTCAAGCTGGTCGAGCTGCGTGGTTTGGCCATGCAGGAAGCCGTACCGGAAGGCACTGGCGCCATGGCTGCCATCATCGGTCTGGACAACGAAAGCATCGCTGCCAACTGTGAGAAAGCGGCCCAGGGGCAGGTGGTTTCTCCGGTCAACTTCAACTCTCCGGGTCAGGTGGTCATCGCCGGCCACAAAGAGGCGGTCGAGCGTGCCAACGTGCTGATGAAAGAGTCAGGTGCCAAGCGTGCCCTGCCGCTGCCGGTCTCCGTGCCCTCCCACTGCGCCCTGATGAAACCGGCCGCAGAAAAGCTGGCCGCCGCCCTGGATGGGATCGAGATCAAGGTTCCTGCCATCGCCGTCATCAATAATGTTGACGTCTCTTGTGAGCAGGATCCTGCCGCCATCAAGCAAGCCTTGGTGCGTCAGCTGTTCAGCCCGGTTCGCTGGACTGAAACGGTAGAGCGCATGGCAAACGACGGTGTTACCCTCGAAATCGAGATGGGCCCGGGCAAGGTATTGACCGGCCTGGCCAAGCGTATCGATGCGCGAGTGGAAGGTATTCACGCCAACGACGCCGCCTCGTTCGAGCAGGCGCTGGCCCAGATCAAGTAAACAGGAGCAAGTCATGAGTTTTACCGATAAGGTTGTGTTGGTCACTGGTGCCAGCCGTGGCATTGGTCGTGCGATTGCGGAGACGTTTGCTGCTCGTGGTGCCAAGGTCGTGGGTACTGCGACCAGCGAGAGCGGCGCCGAAGCGATCAGTGCTTACCTGGGTGAGCAAGGCTGCGGCATGGCACTGAACGTGACCAGTCAGGAATCTATCGAAACCGTCTTCGCCGCCATCAAGGCGCGTTTTGGCGACATCGACATCCTGATCAACAACGCCGGCATCACCCGCGACAACCTGCTGATGCGGATGAAGGATGACGAGTGGAACGAGATCATCGACACCAATCTCACCTCCCTGTACCGTCTGAGCAAGCCGGTATTGCGTGCCATGATGAAAAAACGTAACGGTCGCATCATCAGCATCGGTTCCGTAGTCGGCACCATGGGCAACGCCGGTCAGGTCAACTATGCTGCTGCCAAGGCGGGTCTGGTTGGCTTTACCAAGTCGCTGGCCCGTGAAGTGGCATCTCGTGGCATCACGGTGAATGCGGTTGCTCCCGGTTTCATCGAGACCGACATGACCAAGGCGCTCAATGAAGAGCAGCGCGCCGGCATCATGAATCAGGTGCCTGCTGCACGTTTGGGCGATCCGAAAGAAATTGCTGCCGCTGTGGTATTCTTGGCATCGGATGATGCCGCCTATATTACCGGCGAAACCCTGCATGTTAATGGCGGGATGTACATGGTGTAATCAATTTGTCGTGAGTTCTGTTCAAATTTGCGATAATACGCCGAAGTTTGGCGAATTTCGTGGTTTGACCAGCGGCAAGTCACTTGCAAACTCACGTCAATTGAATACACTACCCCAACCAGACGCAATAGCGTATTTTTAAAGGAAAATTCAGGTCATGAGCAACATCGAAGAACGCGTAAAGAAAATCATCATCGAACAACTGGGTGTTAAAGAAGAAGACGTGAAGAACGCTGCCTCCTTCGTCGACGACCTGGGCGCTGACTCTTTGGATACCGTTGAACTGGTAATGGCGCTGGAAGAAGAATTCGATACCGAAATTCCTGATGAAGAAGCCGAGAAGATCACCACTGTTCAAGCGGCTATCGACTACATCACCGCTAATCAGGAATAAGTTCCTGTTCTGAAAGAAGCGGCCCAAGGGCCGCTTCTTTTATGTTTACCCCTTTCAAAACACCTCTCGGAGACTACCTCAGTGTCAAAACGCAGAGTCGTGGTGACCGGCTTGGGGATGCTTTCCCCGGTAGGCAACACTGCCGAATCCAGCTGGCAAGCCCTGCTCAACGGGCAGAGCGGCATTTCCCTCATCGACCACTTTGATGCAAGCGAGTTCGCAACCCGTTTCGCAGGCCTGGTCAAGGATTTCGACCCCGAAGAGTTCGGCATCAACCGCAAAGAAGCCCGCAAGATGGATCTCTTCATCCAGTATGGCGTGGCGGCGGGTGTTCAGGCCCTGGAAGATTCCGGCCTGGTCATCAGCGAAGAGAACGCGGAGCGGGTAGGCGTTGCCATCGGCTCCGGTATCGGCGGTCTGGGTCTGATTGAGCAGAACCACAGCAGCCTCATCAATGGCGGCCCCCGCAAGCTGAGCCCCTTCTTCGTTCCGTCCACCATCATCAATATGGTGTCCGGTCATCTTTCCATCATGAAAGGCATGCAGGGCCCGAACATCGCCGTGACTACCGCCTGTACCACGGGTACCCATGCCATCGGCATGGCTGGCCGGATGATCGCCTATGGCGATGCGGACGTGATGGTCGCCGGTGGTGCCGAGAAAGCCTCCACCCCCATGGGCATGGGCGGCTTTGCCGCTGCCAAGGCGCTCTCCACCCGTAATGACGAACCGCAGAAGGCGAGCCGCCCCTGGGACAAGGATCGCGACGGTTTCGTACTGGGCGATGGTGCCGGCGTGTTGGTGCTGGAAGAGTATGAACATGCCAAGGCCCGCGGCGCCAAGATCTATGCCGAGCTGGTCGGCTTTGGCATGAGTGGGGATGCCTATCACATGACGGCCCCTCCCTCGGACGGCGATGGTGGCGCACGCGCCATGAAAAACGCCATCAAGGATGCTGGCATTGCACCCGAGCAGATCGGTTACATCAATGCCCACGGTACCTCCACCCCCCTTGGGGATGTGGCAGAGCTGCGCGGCATGAAGAAGGTGTTTGGTGAACATGCCAGCGCCCTGATGGTCAGCTCCACCAAGTCCATGACAGGCCACCTGTTGGGTGCGGCTGGCGCCATCGAGGCGATCATCACCGTGCTCTCTCTGCGTGATCAGATGGTGCCTCCCACCATCAACCTGGACAACCCGGATGATGAGTGCGACCTGGATCTGGTGCCGCATGTTGCCAAGGCCGGCAGCTTCGAATATGCCCTCTCCAATTCCTTCGGTTTTGGCGGCACCAATGGCTCCCTGATCTTCAAACGCGTATAATTCGCTCTGGGCGAATGATAAGGCCCGATACGGCAGTATCGGGCCTTTTTTATCGGAGGGATCCCCTTGCTGATTAATGGAATACCCACAGAAACACTGTCAGCCAGGGATCGTGGACTGGCATACGGTGATGGTCATTTCACCACCATGCTGGTGAGGGAAGGGAAGGTACTCTGGTGGCAGGACCACCTGGCCCGGCTGCAACATGCCAACGCCCGGCTTGGTTTTGGCGAGCACTCCTGGGACCTGCTTGCCGACGAGGCGGCGCAGCTGGCTTCTGGGCAGACACAGGCTGTCGTCAAGATAATGCTGACCCGGGGCGCCGGTGGGCGGGGATATGACGGCGCAGGCTGTGACACGCCCACTCGCATCGTCTCTTTGGCACCTTATCCCGAGCATTATCATGATTGGCAGCAAACCGGCATCAATGCCCTGGTATGCCAGCAGCAGCTTGGGGACAGTCCCATGCTCGCCGGTCTCAAGACGCTGGGGCGCCTCGAACAAGTGATGCTGAAGCGCGAACTTGCTGCGCGCGGCGGGGTCGAAGGTATAGTCTTGAACAGCCGGGGATTTCTGGTAGAAGGGGTCAGCGCCAATCTGTTTTGGCGTCGCGGCAGGACGGTGTTCACACCGGATCTCACCCGCGCCGGGATCGATGGCATCATGCGCAAGCGCGTGATGACGATGCTTAAACAGATGGGCATTGAACTGCGTGTCGTCGAGGCTCCATTGGAGTCACTCTGGCAGGCGGAAGAAGTCTGGCTGACCAATACCCTGATGGGCATAGTCCCGGTCACCCGCATCGGGGATATGCACTATCCCAGCCCGGTATTGATCCGCCGTTTACAGGAGCGCTTGGTCATTGAAGTTTAATCGGCTTTACACCCTGCTCGCGGGGGCGGCACTCTCTGTCGCTGTTGCCGGAGGGTACGTGTATCACAAGTGGCAACAGGTGGAGACGCTCACCAACAAGGGGCCAACCCGCCTCTTTACCGTCGAAAAAGGCGCCCATGCGGCGCGCCTGATTGCCGAACTGGGGGAGGGGGAAACCAGCCCCTGGGCGGTGCGCCTCTGGTTGCGCGGTCATCCCGAACTGGTGGCCATCAAGTCCGGCACCTATGAAATCAAGGAAGGGGCGCCGCTCAAGGAGACTCTCTCTCTCTTTGCTTCCGGCAAGGAGTTTCACTTCAGCCTGACCTTTGTCGAAGGGTCCCGTTTTGAGGATTGGCTGAAGCAACTTTCCAGCGCCCCCTATCTGGAGCGCCTGACTCTGGAGCAGAGCGAAACCGAGCTGGCTCAGGAACTCGGCATCGAAAATGGCAAGCTGGAGGGGTGGTTCCTGCCGGAAACCTACGCCTATACCACTCATGCCAGCGATCTTTCCATCCTGCGCCGCGCCTATCAGGACATGAAAACGTTCCTGGAGGCTTCCTGGGAGAAGCGTCAGGCCAATCTGCCCTACAAGACACCCTATGAGGCGCTCATCATGGCCTCCATTATCGAAAAAGAGACGGGCCAACCGGATGAACGGGCCCAGATTGCCTCTGTGTTCGTCAATCGTCTACGCCTTGGCATGAAGTTGCAGACCGACCCTACCGTCATCTACGGGGTGAAGGACAGGTACGATGGCAACATTCGCCGCAGCGATCTGACCGACGTTAACCCCTACAACACCTATGTGATCGACGGTCTGCCTCCGACGCCCATCGCCATGCCGGGCAAGGCCTCCATCGAGGCGGCGCTCAACCCCAAATCGACCGACTATCTCTACTTCGTTGCCAAGGGGGGCGGTGCCCACTACTTCTCCAAGACCCTCGATGAACACAATCGGGCGGTGCGTGAATACATATTGAAGAAACCCTAATGTCTAAATTTATCGTGATTGAAGGATTGGAAGGGGCAGGGAAGAGCTCTGCGGTGCGCTATGTCACCGACTATCTGCAAGCCCACGGAGTTGCGCGGATCGAGTGCACCCGGGAGCCAGGAGGTACGCCGCTGGCGGAACGCATGCGGGCCATTGTCAAGGAAGTGCATGACGAGCGCCTGACCGTCGAGGCCGAGCTGTTGTTGATGTACGCCTCCCGGGTACAACTGGTGGAGACCCGGATCAAGCCTGCCTTGGCAGACGGCATCTGGGTAGTGGGCGATCGCCACGATCTCTCCTCCCAGGCCTATCAGGGGGGTGGCCGCGGCATCGATGCGAACCTCATCGGCGCCATCAAACGGGCGGTCCTCGGGGATTTCAAGCCGGATCTGACGCTCTATCTGGACATCGATCCTGCCATCGGCCTGCAGCGGGCCCGCCATCGCGGCGAGCTGGACAGGATTGAGCTGGAGCAGATCGGCTTCTTTGAACGTACCCGCCAGCGTTACCTCGAGTTGGCGGCCGCCGATGATTCCATCCAGGTCATCGATGCCGGGTTGCCCCCGGCGCAAGTCAAAGCCGCCATCGAGGCTGCCCTTGAGCATTATCTGGCAAGCGAGGGGCTATGTATCCCTGGCTGATCCCGGATTGGCATGCCCTGAGCGAGACGGCCCGGGCCGGACGGCTCGGGCACGCCTGGTTGCTGCTAGGAGATCCTGGTCTTGGCAAGGAGCAGCTTGCAGAGCGACTGGCGCGACTGCACCTGTGTCAGCATCCACAACGAGGTGAACCCTGCGGTCAGTGCCACTCCTGCCAACTGTTTGAGAAGGGGCATCACCCGGATCTTGGCACCCTGGGGCCCGAGGGCAAGACCATAGGTGTCGAAGCCATCCGGGAGATTTGCAGCCGCCTCCAGAGCACATCCCAGCTCGGTCGCGGCAAGGCGGTGATCATTCAGGAGGCGGAGCGCATGACGGAGTCTGCCGCCAATGCTTTGCTGAAGACGCTGGAAGAGCCGGCTGGCGACAGTCTGTTGCTGCTCATCGCATCCCGGGTATCTCGCCTGCTCCCCACCATCTTGAGCCGTTGTCACAAGCATGTCTGCCAGCTCCCCTCTGAGGGGGAGACCCTTGCCTGGCTCGCCGAGCAGGGCCATCAGGCCACCCAGGCCCAGGTGCGGATCTGCCAGGGTGCGCCGCTGCGGGTGCTGAGCTATATCGAAGCACAGCAAGATGATGCCAGACGGGCATTGCTCGACGGATTTGTCTCGCTGGCATCGGCCCCCACCCGTGCGGCGAATGTCTGCGCCCAGTTGGCCGAGGATAATCAGGTCCGGCTGCACTGGTTGCAGCTCTTCCTGTGCGATGCCCTCAAGCTTCAGGCTGGCTGCGGTCATCATCAACTGGCGATGCCGGATCTTGCATCACTCAGCCAGCAACTGGCTGAGAGACATTCCAGCGAACGGCTCCTGGAAGCTGAACAGCAGCTGGTTGTGCTGAAAGAGGCTTGTCAGCCTGGACAGCTTTCCAATCCCACCATCCATTTGATGAACTGGCTCAATCGCTGGTTATAAACAAGGTTGTCTATGTTACTCGTTGATTCCCATTGCCATCTCGATCGCTTGAGTTATGGCTCCAAGCAGACCGACATGGCCGATGTCCTGGCCAAGGCGGCGCAGCAGAGCGTGGGATATTTTCTCTGCGTGAGTGTGACCCAGGCCCAGTTCCCGACCATGATGGAGGCCATCGCTCCCTATCCCCAGGTGTTTGCCTCCTGTGGTGTCCACCCGCTCAATCAGGATCCCGGGGTGGATGCTGACTTGCTGATGACTCAGGCGGCCGATGAGAGAGTGGTGGCCGTCGGCGAAACCGGGCTCGACTACTTCTATTCACCGGAAAACAAGGATGTACAGCAAGCCTCTTTCCGCGAACATATTCGTGTAGCCCGGGCACTGAACAAACCGCTCATCATCCACACCCGGGATGCCCAGGAAGACACCTTGAGGATCATGCGAGAGGAGGGGGCCGAACAGGTGGGCGGAGTGCTGCACTGCTTCACCGAGTCCCTCGAGATGGCCGAGGCCGCGATGGCCATGGGGTTCTATATTTCCATCTCGGGGATAGCCACCTTCAAGAACGCCTCAGCCCTGCAGGCCGTGGTCAAGGCGTTGCCCCTGGAGCGACTGCTGGTTGAAACCGACTCTCCCTATCTGGCACCGGTTCCCCACCGGGGGAGGGAGAATGAGCCGGCCTTTGTTCGCGACGTCGCCCAATTTATCGCGGATCTTCGCCAGATACCGCTCGCCGAATTGGCGGAGGCCACCAGCCACAATTTCTTCGAATTGTTCAAGTTGGCAAAGCGATAACAGACAACGCCCCGCATAGCGGGGCGTTTTACTATGACAATCAGCACTATCATTACCCATCCAAAAACAACCATGCCAAGTTGTTATCTCTCACTTTTTGCGGTGGATACTGATGAGATTAAATCCACAATCCTGATAAAACGGAGCAGGGATGACAGGGTACTTGAGAAATAAATGAGGGAGCTGAAATGGGTTAAAAGTACTCTTCCTAAGTATCGATAATATTCATTATCGATACTTGATAGATCTGAATGATCCTGTAAGATCCACCGAAACTCCGCTTTAAATCATAGAGTTAAGTGAACTACCCAAGCCTTCAAAACCCAGTTCAGCAATCCTTGCAAAGCGTCTTCGATCCTCAGCTGAACAGCCGGGCAAGACGCTTCCTGCGCAGCGCTAAAGCCGACTCCACCCTCAATGCCTATCAGGCAGATACCCGTATCTTTGTCTCCTGGTGCCAACTCCATGGGCTGGATCCCTTGCAGACAACACATCACGACATCATGAATTTTCTGGCGGATCAGGCCGACGGCATCCTGGCCAACTGGGTCTGGCTGGACAAGGAAGAAGGAAAGGGGGAACTTCGCAACGGGGAACCTCGCAAACCGGCCACCCTGGTAAGACGGCTTGCCGGCATTCGTTATGCCTTCAAGCAGAAGGGGATCCACCCCATGCCGACAGAGCATGCGGAGATAAAGGAGATGATGCGGGGCATAGTACGGCTCGGTGATAACCGCAAACGCAAAACGGGGGCGCTGACCCTGAAACCATTGGCCTGCGTATTGGACGAGATAGACACCAGCAACCTGGCTGGGCTTCGAGATTACACCCTGTTGCTCCTGATGTTCAGTGGCGCCTTGCGTCGATCGGAAGCGGCCAGGATCGAGGTGAATGACGTGCAGTTTGTGGGGCAGGGGATACGCCTTTGTCTCAAACCAAGCAAACATCAGCTCCATGAATCGGAGATAGCACTCATTCCAGGAACCCGGTATTGCCCGGTCTCTGCACTGCAACAATGGCTGAAAAAAAGCCGGATTGCTGAGGGCCCCCTGTTTCGTCGAATGAATCGCTGGGGACAGCTGATGACAGATCCCCTGGGGCCGCAAGGTATCAACTTGATGATCAAGCGGCGAACCGGCCAGGCCATCGACGATCTCCACGTCAGTGGCCACAGTTTGCGGCGGGGGTTCATCACCTCGGCGGTGACGGCGGGCAAGCCGATGAACAAGATCATCGAGGTGACCCGACACAAGGACATGCGCACCTTGCAGGAATATTTCGACGATGCCCACAAGTTCTCCGATCACGCCCTGGATGGGTTGTTATAGAGAACCGCGCCTCTCCATTTTTTATGTTAAATGATATCCTGTTGATCTGGTGATATATTCATGTCGTCCTCCACAGACATCATAACGGTGGGAGAGTCGTAATCCGATTTACTTTCGTAGAAGATGCCAATGAAAAATGAGAGATAACATTCACGATGTAGACATGTCGGAAGGTCACGATAGCCAGGAATTGAAGAAAAGCGCTGCGCAAGAGAATGCCGAACGGCAGCGCCAGCACGTGAAGCGCAAGCAGGAAACCCACAGCCGGTTGCAATGCTGGATAAGCAATCGTCATGCAGAGAGGTTGGCCATGCTGGGGCAACAACTGGAAGACAGTCAGGCCTCCATCATCGAGCAGGCAATCGATCTGCTCTATCAGCACGAACTGCAACAAACGACCAACGCGCAGCAGAGCGATATCCCCGAGTCGGCAGACATACTCGAATAGACGATGGTATCGAACCGGCGTGATTGAAAAAGGAAGACAAAAAAAGCCAGGTACGAATTCCTTGTACCTGGCATAGGGGAATTGGCTCCTTGCAGAGCCGTGCGCTAACTGGTATGCAGATAGCCTTAAGCTTAGACAAGGCTCTAGGCATTTCAAGAACCGGATAAAAGTTCAACCAGAGTGGTTTTTTTTCAGACTCGAACAGGCGCTATTTTTGCTCGAGCGACCCCACTCTCACGCATTGAACAGGTTGTTATCCCGTACCAGCTCCCGGGGCAGGGCATTCTTGATGCGACTCCCCACCCATTTCCCCATGCCGAGCGGGTGCCCCTGGTAACGAACGATCACTTCCCCAGTCCCGGCATCCTGCTCTGGCCAGACATCTCGTCCCATCATGAATTCACGGGCATTGGAGGCATCCAGCTCGACGCATCCCTTACTCGCCTCATGGCCGTAAGCCAGAGCCCATTCATGGGTCAATCGATATCCCTTCTTGAAGGTCTCAGCCAGCTTGATGCCGATGCGATCGAAGCGCAGCTTCCCCTGTACCTGCTCGAAGGCGTGAGGGAAGAGCCAGATCTCGTCATTGCGGCCAAACAGTTGGCCATGGGGCACGATGCCAAAATTCCCTTCAATCTCCCGCAGCATGGGGCCAGCCTCTTTCTCTGGCAGCGGCGAGAAGGGGAACTTGCCGAGCTTGCCCGGTTTGAACATGGTGTTGGGCACGGAGTGATGCTTGCGCAACCGGGCGACGAAAAATCCTTCACTGTCGAAGATCTGGGGCCAAACGTGCAAGTATCCCTCCGGTGTACAGGCTTTCTCCGCTCCCGGAAAGAGATCGGCCAACGAGTCAAAGCTGAAGGCATCACCGAACTTCTCCTGCAACGACTGACAGACGGCCTGATTCTCTTGCAGGCTCAGGGTGCAGGTGGAGTAGACCAGTACGCCGCCGGGTTTGAGGGCGTGAAAAGCGCTCTCCAGCAGGCCACGCTGCACCGCGGCAATCTCGTCGATGCTCTCGAGACTCCAGTTGCGCAGCGCGTCTTCATCTTTTCGCACCGTCCCCTCGCCGGAGCAGGGGGCGTCGAGCAGGATGGCGTCGAAGGTTTCAGGCAGCCATTGGCCAAAGACCTTGGCATCGAAATGGGTCATGCCGACGTTGGTCACACCGCAGCGCTGGATATTGGCGCTCAGCACTTTCAGCCTGCTGCTGGAAAACTCGTTGGCGATCAGCATGCCGCGGTTCTCCATCAGCGCCGCGATCTGGGTAGTCTTGGAGCCAGGGGCGGCGGCCGCGTCCAGCAACATGCCATCCCCTCTGGTTTGCTCACTGGCAAAGAGCGCCGTCACCGGCAACATGGAGCTCGCTTCCTGAATATAGAAGAGGCCGCACAGATGCTCGGCCGTGTTGCCAAGGGGGACGCTCTCATCACTGCGGGTGAGCCAGAAGCCGGTTTCACACCAGGGCACGGGATCCAGCTGCCAGCCAAGCGGCGCCATGCGGGCGACAAACTCGGATACCGTGATCTTGAGGGTGTTGACCCGGATGCTGCGCCGCAGCGGCTGCCGGCAACTCGCCACGAATGCCTCCATGGAGAGATGGGATGGCATGAACTCCGCAATGTGACGCAGGAAGTGATCGGGGAGGTAGGTGTTGTCGTGCACGGCGCAATCTCGCTGACCCAAAATGAGGGGCGACATCTTACCACAGTGCGCCGCCCTTCTTGATGGGAGAGTCCATGAGGCCATAAAAAAACCGGCACAAGGCCGGTTTTTGACGAGCAGGGGAATAACTCAGGGCAAGATGCGGGGACTCCACTCCAGCCACTCTTTCTCTGCCTTGGCATGAAGCGGATAACGATGGCCCGCCTTGACGGTCGCGCCCATCTCCCGCTCCGGCGTATTGAAGGCAATCCCGCCCGCCAGCAGGCTTTGCACCGTTTCGACCTCGATGGTGCCACCGGTCAGCCCGATATCGGCCTTGACCCCGGAGACATTCCAGAACCGGCTGTTGGCGCGTATCAGATGGGCGTACTGTCCATCCACATTCACATCGATCAGCACCTCGCTGCCATCCCGGGCCAGGGTCACGCCGGTGACGCTGCCCACCACCATCTTGCGAAACAGCAGGGGGCTGCCCACGCTGATGCCATCGACGGAGGGGCTCTTGAGGGTCAGGGCAAGACCGGCGGGGCCACTCTGGCTCAAGGGGAAGGTCTCCTTGCCAGCCCCTCGGCCCGGTGTCGCCTCCACAAAGGCCCCCTTGATCAGGGTATCGAGGTGGGCAACGCCTCCCAGCCCGACCTTGGCCTGCACCAGTGCATAGCGCGCCCCGGATTGCAGGAAGCGCGCGGCATATTGCTCATTCAGCTCGGCCTTGAAGCTTACCTGGCCCAGGGTCGGATCCAGTTCCACCTGCTCCACCTTGCCGATGTCCACTCCGCGATAGCGGATGGGGCTGCCGACCCCGAGACCCGGGTTGTGATCCGCCGTGAGCGTGAGGGTACGCACCTGGGAGCTTGCCTGCTCCTTGCTGTCAAAGAGCTGATGACTGCTGCGACCTGTCCCCAGCTTGTCGAATTCGATGGCACCACGCAGCAGGGTGGCGAGGTTCCCCATCTTGACCTGCACGCCGTCGAGCCGGATCTTGCCGTCGATGGCGGCCTTCTTCCAGAACTGAGGTTGCTGCTTGAGCAAAGGAGCATAGATGGCATCGATCTCCAGGGTGATGGCCACCCCGCGATCATCGGCATCCAGCGCCTTGACCTTGCCCGCTTCCAGTCCCAGATAGAGGACGGGGGAGCCCACACCGATCCCATCAGCCTGAGCGGCACGAAGCGTCCAGCTGACCGCTTTGGCATGGCGGCTCCCAAGCAGGGCCAGCTCCTGGCTGGGGTAGAGGCGGTCAATCCTGTCACCCTTCGGGGCCTGTACCAGCTTGATGCCCCCCGCCAACCAGGCACTGGCCGGGCTGGTCTCCACCTTGATACCGCTGAGGTCCGCCTCCACCTGCAAGGGGGCGGCGCGATAGAAGCGAGCCCGTTGCAGCAGATGGCGATAACGCTCGTTCACCAGCAACTCGACACTGGCATTGCCGCCGGCATCCAGGGTCAGTGCCCCGAGCTGACCTATCTGCAACCCCTTGAACCAGAGCGGAGCCCCTTCGCTCAAACCGGCGAGATCCTCTGCCTGCAGGGTCAGCTTGATGCCGCCGCGCTGTGCCTGGCTCTCCAGGGTCATGGTGTTGACCCGTTTACCGGGTTCATAGTCCAGACGAATGGCGGGCCCGGCCAGCAGGCGATCCGCATGCTTGATCCCGGCAGGGGAGAGAGAGACCGTCTCCCACACCAGACGACTCTTGCCGGTCACCCGGAACGCCTGCTCGGGGTTGATGAGGGCCGTCACGCTCCGCCCCTGTTCGGTGAGGCGAATGGGGTCGATGCGTCCAATCTCGATGCCCTCATAGAGGATGGGCATCCCTTCCTTGATGGGCAGAGTCCCCGCCTGGATGGTGATGCGCTCACCCCGGGCGGCCTCGGCCAGCCCCTTGTAGAGGATGAAGTTGACCCCCTTTTGCGCCACGGGAGAATCCTTGGGGGAGTCAAACGCAATGCCGCCGCTCAGGATGGAGGTGAGACTGCCCGCCTCCACGCTGACGCCAGCCAAGCTGAAGGAGCCCTTGATGCCGCTGATGTTCCAGAAGCGGGTATCCGCCTTGACGAGGTGCTCGAAGCGCGGCTCGATCACCAGATCCAGGATCACGTTCTGGTTCTCTTCCCCAAGACGGGTGTTGATGACACTGCCCACCTCCAGCCCGCGGAAATAGATCTTGGCACCGATGCCCACCGACCCCAGAGAATCGGCTGTCAGGTGCAGGGTTCGCCCCTGGGCCTGATAACCAGGGGGAGGGCCATCCAGGGCATCGAACTCATCCTCCAGCGGGTTGTTCTCCCGTCCGGGTTGCAGGTTGATGTAGTTGCCGGACACCAGGGTGTCCAGGCCGGAGATCTCGGTCAGTGACGCCTTCGGACTCACCAGCCAGAAGTCGGAGCCCTTGCGTATGAGGGAGCGGGCACGGCTGTCCACCTTGGCCAGCACCGCAATCTTGCGACCATCCTGTGCCAGTTCCAGCTCCTGGACCACGCCGATGGCGACCCCCTGATAGCGCAACTGGGTCTTGCCCGGCAAGATACCGTTGCCCTGGGCAAAGTTGATGCGAATGAGTTGACCACTGCTCGTCCACTGCTGGTAGAGAAAGCCTCCCGCCAGCAAGAGGGCGATGAAGGGCAGCAACCAGACCGGTGATAACCAGCGGTGCTTCTCAATGACGGGCTCAGCCCCGACCATACCGACTCCTTACATTGGCTGTGATGCACAGCGCGTTCGACACAAAAAACATTAACGGGCCGCCTTGTCCCACAACAGGCGGGTATCGAGCATCCTGGCCGACATCATGGTGAGCACCACCACGCCGGCGAACGCCGTCGCCCCGGGGCCGGCACGCACATTGAGCAGCACGCCGCGATCCACCAGGGCCACCATCAGCGAGATGACGAACAGGTCCAGCATGGACCAGCGTCCGATGAAATCGATGATGCGGTACATGACGAGTTGGCGTTTGCGGCGCACCGGCTTGCTGCGCTGCAACTGCCAGCAGATCCAGCCAAGACCCAGGATCTTGCCGATGGGCACGATGATGCTCGCGGTCAGTACTATGGTGGCGATGCCGGACATCTTGCTGCGATAGAGCGCCATGATACCGCTGAAAATGGTATCGGACTGCAATAATCCCTTGTTGTAGAAGTGGGTGATGGGCAGCAGGTTTGCAGGCAACAACATGAAGGTGGCCAGCGCCAGCAGGCCCCATGACCAGGCGAGGGAATGGGGAATGCGCATCTGCAAGGGGGTATGACAACGAGGGCAGCTCATGCCGTGTTGATGGCGCACCAGCAACCCACAGGTATGGCAGCGGCAAAGCCCCAGTTCACGGGCGCTGATCGGGGACATGGTCCGGCTCCCGGGAGGCATGTTGCAGCGGAATCCGCTCCCAGTAAGGGGCAGGATCAAAGAGGATCAGCAACGTCATGTTGAGCAGCATCAGACAACCCAGGCTCAGCAGACCGCCTCCCAGGCGCACGTCGGCGATGTCGATAAGCTTGAACAGGGCGACCAGCAGGCTGACGATGTACACCTCCAGCATGGCCCAGTGGCGAAATACCTCGACCGCTTTGAGGGTCCACGCCAGCAGATGCCAGCGCTTGGCCAGGCCGGAGGCGAGGGCAAAGATCCCGAGCAGCAGCCCTGTCGGCGCCAGCACGGCGCACCAGAGCACCAGTGTTGCCACCCAGAGCTCGCTCTCGGCATACAGCATCATAATTCCCTTGATCAGGTTGGCGTCCGAGTTCACGCCCGCCAGACGAAGATAGATCAAAGGCTCAAAAAACGCGGAAGGCAGCAACAGGAATCCGGTGATGGTCAGCGCCATCAACTGGGAAGGGCGAAAGGCATAGCGCCCATACAGATGCTGATGACAGCGGGGGCAATGGGCGTGACGGCGCAGCGGCAGCAACTTGCGTTCGATCAGCAAGTCACAGGCCGGACAGACAATCACCGAGTGCGGATCCGACATACGATTCAACCTGTTGAAGGAATTGATGAAATTTACCTTAAAACGCCTGCTCTGTCTTGCCGCGCTGCACAGCCCCCTTTGAAAAGACGTGTTTTCCGCTGTGAACTGGCCGCCGCCAGCCAAGCAGGGGCTGGCGATGCATGCCGACATGCTGGGGTTCTAGGGATTTTCCGTCCAAAAACGACAAAGTGCTCTGGAGGCCCCGCCGTCTGTGGCCTCCAGAGGGGTATTACTTTTTTCGAGATCCCTATTTGGGCTCTGTTTGAGTAAGATTTAGTCTTTTTGGGCTAAATCCATGGCATTCGAAGAACGTGTCCAAATCTTGTCCGAGGCAGAACAAGATGAGTTATATGGACCCCCCGCTTTCACCTCCGCCGACCAACGCTTCTTTTTCTCGCTGAACGATAAGGAACTGGCGATCGCTAAAAGCCTCCGTCATCGGGGCCAGCGTTACATGCTGGTGGTACTGCTGGGCTATTTCAAAGCCAAGCCGGTGGTGCTGAATCCCGGCTTTCATCAGATCAAGCAGGACCTCAAATACGTTTATCAAACCGTTCTACCAGGCCCAGGCTGTAGACCCTTTAATCTCACGCCAAAAGAGAACGAACGGATTTACCAACGTGTTTTCCAGCTCTGCAACTACCAGCGCTGGAATGTCAAAGACCATGGAGCGGCGTTGAGAGATTACTTATCCCAGCAAGCCAGAGCCTGGACAGCGCCTAGGCACCTCTTCGATGCGGCCATTGAATATTGTTCGGGGCAGAAGATCGCAATCCCTGCCTACAGCACGCTGCAAAAGATCATCAGTCAGGTGGTGGGAGACGAACAGGAACACATGGCCGCGCACCTTGAGCGTGCAATGTCACGCGGTCTTAAGCAAGCACTGGCGGAGCTCGTGAACGGCACAGGTCCACTGCCGTTCCGACAGTTGCGACAATCGGCTCGTAACTTCACCGGAACCGAGTTGGAGAAAGAACTGATTGTCTATCGCCATATCCAGCATTGGATGCCGGAAGTGGATCTGCTGTTGAGCACGCTATCACTGTCGCAGAAAAATCTGCAACACCTGGCAGAGAAAGTCGACTACTACGGTGCCAAACTGAAACGTCAAACCGTAGGCAGCCAATGGCTGTATTTATTGTGCTATCTTCAAACGCGATGGCAGCAAGCGCTGGAACGTATTGCCGATGGCTTTGTGCATCATGTCAGACAGACCAAACAGAAGGCAAAGGATTATGCGCAGGAAGCGGTGTTTAAGGATTGGCAAAAAGCAGCTAAAAATGTCAGCAAGGCAGCTGAAGTACTGCACCTGTTCATTGATGACAGCATTGATCTGCAACTACCGTTTGCAACAGTAAGACAGCAAGCACTGAGCCTGCTGACCAAAAGGGATCTGGAATCTGTATGTCTCTTCCTGAACGAGCAGCGACGATCGGTCGATGAAGCCATGTGGCAGTACTGCGACGAGAAAGAAAGTCTGCGGAAAGGTTTGCTGCGAGAGTTGTTCCTATGTCTGCGCTTCGAAGGCTGCGACGGCACCCAGCACTTAGCGGCCGCCTTGGCGAAAACACAAAACGAACTCAACGGCCAGGACGCTCAGTTGCAAACTGCCGACACCAGACTCCTTTCCAAAAAATCACGTGAATTCCTGCTGGATGGTGAAGGGAATATCCTGATCGATCGTTATGAGTGGTTCCTCTATCAACAGATTCCTGATCGCCTGAATGGCCAGCTGACGCTGCCTGATATCACTAAATACCGGGCACTCGACGCCGACCTGATCGACGGGGAACATTGGCGAAAAAACAAATATACGCTGCTTCAACAGAGCCATTTTACAAAATTAGCGGAGGAGCCTGAAAAGCTGATCAAACAGATGGCCATGGAATTGGATACCCGTTTGTACGAAGTCGGCGAATATCTTGAACAGGAAGACAACCGGAATATCATCTTGCGTAATCCGCAGGGTAAACGCTTCTGGCGCCTGCCTTCGGCCAGCAAACATCATCTGGTCAACAATCCCTTCTTCCAGCAAATTCCCACAACGGGGATTGCGGATGTACTGCGCATGGTTGATCGTGACACCGGTTTCATTGACTGCTTCGCTCATGTGCTGGGTTCCCAATCCAGAAGCCGTTCCCATGAATATGACCTGTTGGCAATTCTGGTCGGCAATGCAACCAATCAAGGCATTTACGGCATGGCACAGATCTCTGATCGTACCTATGATCAGCTCAGCACTATCCAGGCGAACTATCTTCGCCTGGAAACATTGAATGCTGCTAACGACAACATCAATAACGCGACAGCCAAGCTACCCATCTTCCGGTACTACAACATCCAGGAAGATGTGATCCACGCCAGTGCCGATGGTCAAAAGTTCGAAGCCCGGCGCGAGACCTTCAAAACCCGTTATTCGTCGAAGTACTTTGGCACTCAAAAAGGTGTTTCTGCCATGACCTTGATCGCCAATCACGCTGCGATCAACGCCAGAGTGATCGGCGCCAACGAACATGAATCGCACTACATCTTTGATTTGTTGATGAGCAATACGTCAGACATCATTCCGGATGTGCTCTCAACCGATACCCATGGGGTGAACCATGTGAACTTCGCGTTACTGGATCTGTTCGGATACCAGTTTGCCCCACGCTATGCCCAGGTTGGCAAAGTGATCAATGACATGTTTGATGTCAAGGAAGACAAAGAACACCGAATTCAGCTGTGCTTAAAAAAGCCAATCAATACCCATCGTATTGCGCAGCACTGGGATACCATCCAACGGATTGCAGTATCACTTAAGCAGCGGAAAACAACGCAAGCCACCTTGGTGAGAAAGCTCTCGGAGTACAAGCGCAATCACCCGCTGCTGGAAGCCCTGACGGAATACAATCGCCTGGTGAAAGCGAATTATCTACTGTGCTACATCGATGATGCCAGTTTAAGAAACTATGTTCAGCGCGCGCTGAACCGGGGAGAGGCCTATCACCAACTGCGTCGGGCCGTGAGCAGCGTCAATGGGGATCAGTTCCGGGGCAGTTCAGACGAAGAAATCCAGCTATGGAATGAGTGCGCTCGCCTGGTCACCAATGCCATCGTTTACTTCAACTCCAGGATACTCAGCCAGCTGTTGACCAGCTTCGAATACCAAGGAGATACCAAGAGAATAGATATCGTCAAACAGGCATCCCCTGTGGCCTGGCACAACATTAACCTCAAGGGGACTTACCACTTCGAATTGAGCGAAAAATTGCCAGATCTGGAGGAGCTTATGCGCTCAATCGAGGGATATTTACCCGTCAGCGAAAAGTAATACCCCTCTGGAGGCCACGGACGGCGCGGCCTCCAGAGCACTTTGTCGTTTTTGGACGGAAAATCCCTAGAACCCCATTCAGGGTGTTGCGCCCAGGCCGCATCGAGGACGTCCTTGAGGCTAACCGGCGGCGTGGGTACCGGCGCCTCGCAACCTGCCATTCGCCTGGGTGCTTGGGCCTGGTCAGTCGTCGGCTTTGTCCTCGGAAATGTGGACCGCCATGTCCTGCAGCACCTGGCTGACGTGCTGGTCCGCGATGCTGTAGAAGATGTGCTTGGCTTGGCGTTCGCCGCGCACGAGGCGCGCACCGCGCAGCAGCCGCAGGTGATGGCTGACCAGAGACTGCGACAGGTCGAGCGCTTCGGCGATGTCCCCCACGGCGACCGAGCCATGCATGCACTGCAGCAGGATCTTCAATCGCGATTGGTCGCCCAGCAGGCGGAAGGTCTCGGCCAGAACAGCGACGTCACTTTGCGACATTGCGAGGGCATCGGTCGCCGCGTCGTGGCTGGTGGTCGAGCATTGCGCGGTGTCGGCGCTGGTGGTTTTGCGGGACGTCATGGATGCAAATCCTCAAGTGGAGTGCGAGCCGGCTCGCGCGGCCTCAATGCCTGTGACCAGGAGCGGAATGGTCGTGGTCATGGCCGTGGCTGTGCCCGCCGCCATGCTTGTGATTGCCATGATCATGGCCGCTGTGGTCGTGCCCGCTGTGGTCATGACCGCTGTGATCGTGGCCGCTGTGGTCCTGACGCTCCGACGTGGGCTGCAAGCTGCAGACGTTCTCGTCGGTGCCCGAGTTCCAGTCGATCCCGACCGTGGCGTGTTCGATGCTGAATTGCTCTCGAAGCACCGCTTCGACGCGCTTGACCACGGCGCGTGCTTCCTCGTCCACGTTGGGGCGAACGTGCAGCGTGGCCATCGTGCGCCCGGAGGTGAGCTGCCACACGTGAACGTGGCTGACGGCCGCCAGGCCCGGCACGGCGCCCATCAGGCCTTGCTCCACCTTCTCCGGCGAAGCATCCTCCGGCGCGCCTTCCAGCAGGATGTGGATCGACTTGGCGAGCAGCTTCCATGCGCTGCGCAGGATCAGCGCCGCGACCAGGACCGACAGGATGGGATCGATCGGCGTCCAGCCCGTGAGGTAGATGACGATCGCAGCGACGATGGCGCCGACCGAGCCGAGCAGGTCGCCCATCACGTGCAGGATGGCCCCCTTCACGTTGACGTGATCGGTCTCTCCGCGGGTCATGATCCACAGCACGAGCACGTTCACCAGCAGGCCGAGCACGGCGACGATCATCATCGGGCCGGCCAGGATCACGGGCGGCGCCTGCAGCCGCTCCCACGCCTCGTAGGCGATCCAAGCGACGATCGCGAACAGGGTCACGGCGTTCAGGAAACCGGCGATGACCTCGAAGCGCAGGTAGCCGAAGGTGCGCTTGCTGTCGGCCGCGCGGCGGCCGAACCGGAATGCTGCGTAGGCCAGTGCGAGCGCCGCGGCGTCGGTCAGCATGTGGCCCGCGTCGGCCAGCAAGGCCAGCGAGCCCGACAGCACGCCTCCGACGGCCTCCACGACCATGAAGCCGAAGATCAGGAAAAAGGACAGCAGGACCTTGCGCTCGTTGGCGCTGGTCACGGTCGGGGTGTGGTCATGATCATGGTCGTGATCGTGACCATGGTCATGTGCGTGGGATTGGGACATGGGGCCTCGGGAAACTGGGTCTTTGACTGTGGCTCAAAATATAACACATGAACATGTTTTCGTGTGAATTGTTGTACACATTTGTGTTCGCGTCTCACCACGGCCGGGATGCCGCTCCGGGCAATTGCCTTAGCCTGGCTCGGCGACCATTCCCCCCGCCTGGCAAGCAGCCGTTGATCTAACATCCAGTGGCAGTATCCCCCCTGGGGGGATATGATTTCAGCATGGAAGACATGCATAAGCACACCACCCATCCCGACCTGGTGAAGCGGCTCAAGCGCGCCGAGGGGCATCTGCGGCACGTCATCGGGATGATCGAAGGGGGAGAAACCTGCCTCGACATCGCCCGCCAGCTCGCGGCGGTGGAAAGCGCGGTGACGGCGGCCAAGCGCGTCCTGATCCACGACCACATCGACCACTGCCTGTCCCATGACGAGGACTCCGTTCTGACCGAAATGAAGGCGCTGACCAAACTGCTCTGAGGCGGGGTTCTAGGGATTTTCCGTCCAAATGCGACATTCAGACTGCTAAGTGATTGATTTATTGTGACTGGCTATGTGAAGCGCCAAAAAAGTAATACCCCTCTGGAGGCCGCGGACGGCGTGGCCTCCAGAGCACTTTGTCGTTTTTGGACGGAAAATCCCTAGAACCCCACTACGGCATCGTCCGGCGGAAGCTGCATCACCTCGCCCGGCGTCAGCAGCGGGCGGGCCGTCTCCTGGCGCGACACCATGAGGTGGCCCAGCCACGGCGCGAGCCGGTGGCCCGCGTAGTTGCGTTGCGCGCGCAGCTCGGTCGCAGTGCCCAGCGTCTCGGAAATGCGCTTGGCGGTGCGTTCGTCGTTGGTGGCGAACGTCACCCTGACGTGGCAGTTGTCGAGAATGGAATGGTTCTGTCCATACGCCTTGTCGATCTGGTTGAGTGACTGCGCGATGAGGAAGCTGCGGATGCCGTAGCCCGCCATGAAGGCCAAGGCTGTCTCGAAGAAGTCGAGCCGCCCCAGGGCCGGGAACTCGTCGAGCATCAGCAGCAGCTTGTGGCGGCGTTCGATGCCGTCGCTGCCGTCCAGCGATTCGGTGAGGCGTCGCCCGATCTGGTTGAGGATCAGGCGGATGAGCGGTTTGGTGCGCGATATGTCCGAAGGCGGCACCACCAGGTACAGCGACACCGGATGCTCGGCCGCGATCAGGTCGGCGATGCGCCAGTCACAGCGCGAGGTGACTTCGGCCACCGTGGGATCGCGGTACAGGCCGAGGAACGACATGGCGGTGCTTAACACGCCGGAACGCTCGTTGTCCGACTTGTTGAGCACTTCACGCGCCGCCGACGCGACTACCGGATGCGGCCCCTCGCCCAAGTGGGGCGTGGTCATCATTCGATGCAAGGTCAGCTCGAACGGGCTGGCCGGGTCGCTGAGGAAGTTGGCGACGCCGCGCAGCGTCTTGTCTTCGCCCGCGTAGAGCACATGCAGGATCGCGCCGACCAGCAGCGCGTGGCTGGTCTTTTCCCAATGGTTGCGCTTCTCCAGCGCGCCTTCGGGATCGACCAGAATGTCCGCGATGTTCTGCACGTCGCGCACTTCATGCGCGCCGCGCCGCACCTCCAGCAGCGGGTTGTAGGCCGCCGACTTCGCATCCGTGGGGTTGAACAGCAGGCAATGCGAGAAGCGCGAGCGCCAGCCTGCGGTGATCTGCCAGTTCTCGCCCTTGATGTCGTGGATGACGGCGGACGCGGGCCAAGAAAGCAGCGTCGGCACCACCAGGCCGACGCCCTTGCCCGAGCGCGTGGGTGCGAACGTCAGGACATGCTCTGGCCCCTCATGGCGCAGGTACTGGCGGTCGTGCTGGCCGAGGAACACGCCCTCTGGCTGCGTGAGGCCCGCCTTGCGAATGTCATGCGCGTTCGCCCAGCGGGCCGATCCGTAGGTCGTGACAAGGCGTGCCTGCCGCGAGCGCCAGACCGACATGGCAATGGCGACGGCCACGGCGACCATGCCACTGCTGCCAGCGATGGCTCCGCCGGTGTCGAAGATTTCCGGGGTATAGGCGCCGTAAGAAAACCACCACTCAAACAGCTTCCACGGGTGATAGATCGGCGTGCCAAGAAGATCGAACCAGGGCGAGCCAAGGCGTACTTGATAGCCAAGGGCTGCTGCTGTCCATTGTGTGGCACCCCACACTCCGGCGATCACGATGCCGAATACCACGGCGATCTGACCGAACAGCACGTTCGTCCCTTGCATGACCTGGCCTCCGATTTCTCCTGCGCCGATTCCTCATGGAAAAAGCGGCACAAGGACGTGCCGGAGGCGTCAGGATCGGTGCCGCGTCAGTGCCGGTCAAAGACCGTTTTAAGCAGAAAGATCGAGCAAAAAGAAAGAATTAGCGCGGTGGCGAGCCAACGAAAAACGTCGCAAGCGCAGGCGCGTTGCGGCGTGTCGGTCAGGAAATCCAATATTCGTGGCGAAGCGGCCACGATCAAAACTTAGGCGGCTCCTTCGGCGGTGTGTAGGGCGTTTCCCCGTCGCCATAGAACCGCTTGCGCGTGGCCTCGGCCACCCGGTTGCACAACACGTCGCCCAGCTTGGGGCGGTCGGTCTTGCACTGCTGGCGCAGTTCCTTGAGCCGTTCGGGGTTGGCCGCCAGCTCTTCCACTGTCGGGATGTTGGCTGCGGAACCGGCGGACTTCTGTGGCCCATCGGACTGGCCGCAGGCAGTCAACACGGCAACCAGCAAGAATGGGATGATCTTCTTCATGGCGTCAGTTCCTCCGGGTGATCGGGATTACGGCCTCGTATGGGCCTGGGGGTTTCCGGCTGTTCGATGGCCTGTGCGCGCTCAATAAACCGCGCCAACTCGTCGGACGGATCTCCGTCCAGCCGCAACAGATAGGTCGTGAGGGGCGACACGCGCGAAGCTAGCGGCCGGGCCACTACACCCGGCTCACGGCTGGCGGCAATGTGTGCACTGCCTGCTAGGCCGAGCGCAAAACCGGCCGAGACTAGGGCCATCATCAGGTCGGTGGACGAAACCCTCTCTGCAATCAGTGGCTCCACATCCGCACGGCGCAACACCCGTTCAACTTGCTTGGCATGGCCCTCACATGCCTGTGGATCGCACAGAACCAGTGGATAGCGAAGCAACTCATCCAAGGGGATGCGCTTGTGGGCCAGAAGCGGATGCCGAGCTGGCACGGCCACCATCAGCGCATCGCTCCATGCGGGCGTGGCGACGATACCGTCGCCCACTTCGTCGGATTGAGCAAACCCTACGTCATACAGATCGCTATGCAGCCCCTTGATCTGTTGCGATAGGGGCACCTCGAAGAACCGGATTTCGACCTCGGGTTCTTCCTGGCGGCAAAGTACGAGCAACGCAGAAAGGCGCGACGGCGTGATGCCGTCGGACAATGCCACGCGCAACTGGCCATGAAAACCGTTTGCTGCCGCTTTCACGCTATCGCGTGCCTGCTCCAAGGCGGAGAGCACGCGGCGCACGTGCTCCAGAAACAGCTCGCCCGCACGGGTCAGCCGAGTGCTGCGCGTGGTGCGGGCAAACAGCATCACGCCCAGTTCTTCTTCCAGTTCCTTGATGGCCCGTGACAGTGGAGACTGCTCGATGTGCAGCCGCTCGGCAGCGCGGGCGAAATGGAGTTCCTCAGCAACCGCAATGAAGCAGCGCAAGTGACGAAGTTCCATAGTCTTGTCCTTCCATGATCCATGTTGATTCGGGGGACGAGATGCACGCCTGCTGTAGCACCAGTCGAGCTGAGGCCAAATATTGAATAAACAATTATACATGTGTTCATATATTAGTCAAAGAAGCCTGCACCGTGCCGTGGTGATGTTCGATTGTGAGGAGATGAATGGTGCAAGCTGCACGAGGGCCAATGGGCATCGTGGAGGCCGCTTGCCAAAATAGTGCGAGCCCCACCGGGGCTCGCGAGATGCGGAAGGTGCTATGCCTTCAGGGGGAAAGCCCGAATCAGGCTGGGTTGATTTCCAGCGCGCCGCGGTTGATCTGGTCGCGCTCCATCGACTCGAACAAGGCACCGAAGTTACCTTCGCCGAAGCCCTCGCGGTAGTTGCCCTTGCGCTCGATGAACTCGAAGAACACCGGGCCGAGCAGCGGCTCGGAGAAGATCGGCCTCACGCTCACGGCCTACCTGAACGTGCGTCTCGAAAAGCACTCCGACTCGCACAAGCGCAATCCCATGGACGTGTTCCGCGCGTCGGTCCAGAAATGGCCGGAGGTCGTGGAATGCCATGCGCTGACCGGCGACATGGACTATCTGCTGCGGGTGGTCGTCAGGAACATGGCTCACTACTCTCGCTTCGTGCTCGACACGCTGCTCAAGCACCCCAGCGTGCAGGACTGCAAGACAAGCTTCGTGCTGGATCGGGTAAAGAGCACCACGGCCTTGCCCTATGAGCATTCGGCCGATTGGTGTAGCGGGGATGCAAATAGCGCTTGACCTTCCAACCGTGGCAAGGACCAGACTTCAAACACCCCAACCCGAAAGGAGTTTTCCATGCAATTCCATCTCGAAGACATGACCTGCGGCGGCTGCGCCCGCACCGTTACGAAAACGATCCAAACGATCGACCCCAACGCCAAGATCGTCACGGACCCGCCGACCCGCCGTGTCGAGGTCCAGACCTCGGCCTCGCAAGAGCAGATCGCCGCGGCCCTGAGCGAAGCTGGCTTCCCGCCGCGCGCGCAGTAACACCGCGTCGTGGCCGGCCTGCACACAGGACGGCCGATGCGAGCACGTGCGCTGCGCCGTACCTGGCGCGGCGCTCAGTGCATCCCAAGGTAGGCGACCTTGGCCCACATCCACAGGGCCATCGCCACCATCATCAGGTTCTCGGTCAGGGACACGAAGCCCAGCGGCACGTTGCTGTCCCCGCCCACACAGGCGCACTTGAGTTCCCGGCGATCGACATAGACCGCCTTGAAAACCGACACGGCCCCGACGGTCCCGATGAACAGCGCCAACGGAATCGACACCCACATCCCCACGCCCGCGACCATCAGAACTCCCGCGGTGGCCTCCGCAAACGGGTAGAAGTAGGCATACCGAACCCAGCGCTTGGCGAGCAGGTCGTAATTGAGGAACATCGTCGTGAAGCCGTCCACGTCCTTGAGCTTCTGCAGAGCCAAGAGACACATGGCAAAGGCCACGAACCATTCCGCCACCTGCATGCCCCAGAACTGGCCGGAGGCCGCCCAGCCCGTCGCTAGCGCCATCGCAGCAGCCATGGCGAACAGTGCGATTACTGGGGTGTAGGTCACAGCGTTTTTGTCCTTCACGGACATACCGAAGAATTTTCGCAGGTCGTCGTAGCCGCCCACGCGCTGCTCGTCGATGAAGGCTTGCGGCGTAGTCTCAACGCTATATTCCTTCTTGAATGCATCCGTCTGCTCCCGGCTCGCCAGATGCTTGTCTTCAACCTTGTAGCCCTTGCGTTCGAGCAGATCGAGCGACTTCAGCCCATAGGGGCAGGTATGGCCGGGCATGACCATCCGATATAGCGTGGCGTGTTTGGGCGCAGACATGCTGGACTTCTCCTGTATGACTTTCGAGGGACTGGCCGTAGCACTGACCGTCATCGAAAGACTTTGGCGACCTCTTTAGCCTAACAAGCAGTAGCGCAACGGTGTGTAAGCATCTGGATCTCAGTAGGTCATCAGGTGGTACAGCCTCCACTCGGCGTTCACCAGCACATTCCTGCTCCTGCGACCGCATACCCGGCCCTAGTGGTTCTCCTTGGCGTGGTTGATCGTGTACTTGGGGATCTCGACGATCAGGTCTTCGGTCGCAACAATGGCCTGGCAGCTCAGGCGCGACTGCGCCTCCAGTCCCCAGGCTTTGTCGAGCAGATCGTCCTCGCACTCCTCGACTTCGTTTAGCGAATCGAACCCCTTGCGCACGATGCAGTGACAGGTCGTGCATGCACAGCTCATGTCGCAGGCATGCTCGATCTCGATGCCGTTGTCCAGCAGAGCCTCGCAGATCGAGATACCGGTTGGCACGTTTAGCTCGACTCCCTCGGGCGCCAGTTCAGAATGGGGCAAGACGGTGATCTTAGGCATGTCTCTCCTAGCCGATCAATGTGAACGCGGCTTTTTTGCCGATGTGTTGGTTCGCGCGCGACGCGGCACAGCACCGGTGCGCGGCTCAGGTTTGTCATCGCTAGTATCGGGCTGCTCAAGCGTGTGAAGAATCGGGCAGTCGGGCCGTTCGTCACCGGCGCAACACTGGATTAGCGCCTTGAGGGTGTCAGCCATCTCCAGCATGCTCTCGATACGCCGGTCCAACTCGTCAATATGCTGCTGGGCTAAGCGTTTTACGTCGGCACTCTGACGCGCTTTGTCATTCCAAAGTCCTAGCAGATCCGTAATCTCAGCCACCGAGAAGCCAAGGTCGCGAGCACGCCGGATGAAATGCAGCCGATGGACATCGTCCAGGGTATAGGCGCGGTAGCCCGAGTCGGTGCGGTCAGCCGGAGGGATCAGGCCGATTTGCTCGTAGTAGCGGATCATCTTGGCCGAGACCTTCGAGGCCTTGGATGCTTCACCGATGTTCATCATGTTCCTCCTTTCTCATTGAGCGGTGTCGGCCGCCAGCGGCGGCTGGAAGCGGCGAAGACGCAGCGCGTTGCCGAGCACGAACACGCTGGACAGTGCCATTGCGCCGGCCGCGAAGATCGGCGACAACAGGACGCCATAGGCGGGGTACAGCACGCCCGCGGCCACCGGGATCAGGGCCGTGTTGTAGCCAAATGCCCAGAACAGGTTCTGGCGGATGTTGCCGATGGTCGCCTTGGACAGCGCGATGGCATTGGGCACGCCCTGCAGGTTGCCCGACATCAGTACCACATCCGCCGATTCAACGGCCACGTCAGTGCCGGTGCCTATCGCCAAGCCCACGTCTGCCTCGGCCAGCGCTGGGGCGTCGTTAATGCCGTCGCCCACGTAGGCGATCTGGCCGTGGCTGGCCTTCAACCGGCGCACGGCTTCGACCTTGCCCTCTGGCAGCACTTCGGCCACCACCTCGTCGATGCCCAGTTGCTTGGCAATGGCCTGCGCGGTACGCGCGTTGTCGCCGGTGATCATCGCCACCTTCAGGCCGAGCTGGTGCAGCGCGGCAATGGCCGCGGGCGTGCTGGACTTGATCGGATCGGCGACGGCGATGATAGCGGCCAGCCGGCCGTCGATCGCGGCGTACAGCGGCGACTTGCCTTCGTTACCCAGGCGCTCCGCCGTGCGAGCGAAGCCGCCCACATCCAACCCCAGTTCACGCATGAAGCGATCGGCACCGACCTCGATACGCGCGCCGTCCACGGTGGCGCGCACGCCCATGCCCGTGACCGAATCGAAGTCTGTCATCGTCGGCAGCGCGATGCCACCTTCCACGGCTGACTCGACGATGGCGCGTGCGATCGGATGCTCCGAGCGCGATTCGACAGCGGCGACCTTCGCCAGCACCTGGTTGCGGTCAAACCCGTCGGCAATCTCCAGGTCGGTCAGGACCGGGCGACCCTCGGTCAGCGTGCCAGTCTTGTCCACAGCCACCACCTTGGCGTCCTTGAGCAGTTGCAGGGCTTCACCCTTGCGGAACAGCACGCCCATCTCGGCGCCTCGGCCCGTGCCGACCATGATGGAGGTCGGCGTCGCCAGGCCCATGGCACACGGGCAGGCAATGATCAGCACCGCCACGGCATTGACCAGCGCGAAGGACAGCGCGGGCGACGGGCCGAACACCAGCCAAACCAGGAAGGTCAGCACGGCGGCCAGCATGACGGCGGGCACGAACCACAGCGTCACCTTGTCCACCACGGCCTGGATTGGCAGCTTGGAACCTTGCGCCTGCTCGACCATGCGGATGATCTGCGCCAGCATGGTCTGGCCGCCCACGGCGGTCGCGCGCAGCGTCAGCGCACCCTTCTGGTTGACGGTGCCGCCGACCACGGTGCTGCCTTCCGCCTTTTCGACGGGAATCGGCTCGCCGGTGATCATCGACTCGTCCACGAAACTGCGGCCCTCGGTCACCTCCCCATCGACCGGCACACGCTCGCCGGGGCGCACTTCCACGATGTCGCCCTGCGCCACGTCGTTGATCGGGATGTCCACGATGCGGCCGTCGCGCAGCACATGCGCCTCCTTGGCCTGCAGGCCGACTAGGCGCTTGATGGCCTCGGAGGTGCGGCCCTTGGCCCGTGCCTCAAGAAACCGGCCCAGCAGGATCAGCGCCACGATGACCGCGGCCGCCTCGTAATAGACGTTCACCGTGCCGGCCGGCAGCAGGCTGGGCGCGAAGGTGGCGACCATTGAATAGCCGAAGGCCGCGGCCGTGCCGACCGCGACCAGCGAGTTCATGTCGGGCCCCAGGCGGAACAGCGCCGGAAAGCCCTTCTCGTAGAAGCGCCAGCCCGGAATGGCGAGCACCAGCAGGGTCAGCACGAACTGCAGATACCAGCTCTGCTGGATGCCGATGGTGGAAGCCACCCACTCGTGCATGCCAGGAATCATGTGCGAACCCATCTCAAGCACGAACACAGGCAGCGCCAGCACGGCGGCCAGGGTCAGGTCGCGCTTGAGTTCGGCGCGCTCGGCATCCTTCTTCTCGGCGGCTTCCTCGTCGGCCTGCATGCCAGTATCGACCGGGCTTGCCTCGTAGCCGACCTTATCGACAGCAGCGATCAGATCCTGCACGGACGCCACACCGCGTACGGTAGCGCGCTCGGTCGCCAGGTTGACCACAGCCTCAGTGACGCCCGGTACCGCCTTGAGCGCCTTCTCGACGCGGCCCACGCACGAAGCGCAGGTCATGCCTCCGATCGCCAGCTCAATGGTGCCCTGAGGCACGTCGTACCCTACCTTCTCGATTGCCTGGATCAGCGCCATGCGATCGACAGGACGGTTCAGGCGAATGTCCGCTCGCTCGGTGGCGAGATTGACAGACACGCTTGCCACGCCCTCGACCTTGGCAAGGGCGGCCTCGACTCGGCCGACACAGCTTGCGCAGGTCATGCCCTCGATGGGCAGGCTGATTGCCGCTGCTTGGGCGCCAGCACTACTCGTTGTTGCCATGCTCATGGTGTGCTTCCCATAGTTGAAATTCGACATGGAGGGAGCTTAGGGTTTACCATCGTGGGAAGGTCAAGCGCTTTTTCGGATGCTGTCAGGTTTCAGAAATGACCCGGTGCACGGGGAACGGAGGCCTTGCCTGCCAGGCTCGCACTGGTTCTTTGCTGCGCGCGCCTAAGCGGCCGCTGCCTTGTTAATTCTGAAGGGCGAAAACAGCCATTCGAGGTTAGGAAATATTTTAAAAATGAATACAAGTAAGCCATTCAGTACCCCACCGAAGGGTCCCAGCGCCGATTTGGAATCGCTGTCACAGAATGACGTGACCATCTTGGCTGAGACATTCCGCCTCCTGGGTGACCCGTCCCGGCTGAGAATCATGCTGTGCTGCATGAAAGGCTCTTCCTCGGTCGGGGACATCGCTGAAACCCTCGAACTCTCGCAGTCGCTGGTGAGCCACCACCTGCGGCTGCTGCGCGGTGCTCGCCTGGTCAAGGGCGTGCGCCAAGCCAAACAGATCTTCTATGAGGTGGCGGACAAGCACGTGAACCAGGTGCTGCTGGATATGGCCACCCACATCGCGGAAGACCACAACGACGAGTAACTGTTGGGCATAGCATGCCGTTGCGGCGTGGCCTACGTTCCATGGCGATATGCGCCCCACCGCCCGCAGCTGCGTTCGGTGAGGTGGTTTGGATGCCGCTTCCGATCAATCAGAAGTTGAGCGCGCGCTTGTCCACGGCCAGCGAGGCCTCTTTGAACGTCTCGGAGAGGGTCGGATGGGCAAAGCAGATGCGGGCGATGTCTTCGCTGCTGGCCTTGAACGCCATGGCGATCACGGCCTCGGCCACCAGTTCACTGGCCTGCGGGCCGACCACATGCACGCCGAGTATCTCATCAGTGGCAGGATCGGCGATCACCTTGACGAGGCCCGGCGTGTCGCCCAGCGCACGCGCGCGGCCATTGGCCATGAACGGGAAGGAACCGATTCGATAGGCGGTGCCCTGCTCTTTGAGCTGCTGCTCGGTGCGGCCTACCCAGGCAATCTCTGGGCTGGTGTAGATGACGTTGGGGATCGTATTGAAATCGACGTGACCGTGCTGGCCGGCAATGCGCTCGGCCACTGCGACACCTTCCTCTTCCGCCTTGTGCGCCAACATCGGGCCACGCACCACGTCACCGATGGCCCAGATGCCGGGCACACTGGTGCGGCATTCATCGTCCACCAGCACGGCGCCGCGCTCATCCAGTTGGAGTCCCACGGCGGCCGGATTCAGGCCTTCGGTGTTGGGCACACGGCCGATAGCCACGATCACTTTGTCTGCCTGCAAGGACTGCGTCTGGCCCTGGCTGTCGGTGTAGTGAATAGTCACGCCAGCCTCGGTTGCATTGACTTCGCGAACCTTCGCACCTAGTTCGATCTTCAGGCCTTGCTTGTCGAACGCCTTCTTCGCCTCCTTGGCGATGGCTTGGTCGACGATTGGCAGGAAGCTGGGCAAGCCTTCGAGGATCGTGACATCCGCCCCCAGGCGGCGCCAAACGGAGCCCAGCTCCAGGCCGATCACGCCGGCACCGATGACGGCCAACCGATCGGGCACGGCCGCGATGTCCAGCGCGCCGTCGTTGGAGAGCACGACCCGCTCATCGAACGGTAGGTTGGGGAGTGGCCGCACGTTGGAGCCTGTGGCAACGATGATCTGCTTGCCCACCAAGGTAACAGCCTCATCGGCGGCGACGCTCACCTCGAAGCCACCATCGACAGTCCTGGTGAAAGACGCCAGGCCGTTGAAAAACTGGACCTTGTTTTTGCGGAACAGATAAAGGATGCCTTCGTTGCTGGACTTCACGACCTGATTCTTACGTTCCAACATCGTGGTCACATCCATGCGCAGATCACCCGTGGAGATGCCGTGCGTGCCAAAGTGGTGCTTGGCTTGTTCAAAGTTCTCTGACGACTGCAGTAGCGCTTTCGAAGGGATACAACCGATGTTGTTGCAGGTGCCGCCAGGTGCTGGCTTTCCGTCCTTGTTCTTCCAGGCATCTACACAAGCGACCTTCATGCCTAATTGGGCAGCGCGAATGGCCGCGATGTATCCGCCTGGGCCGGCACCGATAACAATGACGTCGAAATGCATTTCCATGATTTACATCTCCAAAGTTTTTGAGGAAATAGTGAGCGCCTATGTCGCGCCTTTTGTCAGGTGGTCGCCAGATTACAGCTCGTTCCCTGACGATCACGTTGAACACTACGGCAGAACGAACCGGGCGCTCGCGGTATTGCCCCCACGTTCGACTTGGACGACGGCCTTCGTGCCCTTGGCTGCGGCGAAGGTCCCGCTGCCTTCGAGGCGGCTTCCGTCCGCGGCAGGCGTGAGTTGCACCTCCTGCTTTTGTGAGCCGGTCAACAGTGTGAGCTTGGCTTTGGTGTTGCTTACATTGACCTGCTTGCCGTGGTCGCGCAGGTAGAGTTGCGCTGCTGCGGGCTGAACGACCAACTCGTAGTCCACGTCCCGGACTTCGGTCACGACGCCACCATGCAGCGGCTTGTGGTCATGCGCGTGGTCATGGTCGCCTGCGGCGAAGGCGGTGACGGATGCCAGGGCGAGGGCGGTGCCGGCCGTGAGGGAACGAAATCGAACAGACATGAAAGCTCCTATAGGGTTACGGTGGTTGAAATCGGGTGACAGAAGGCGTTGCATCAGAATGCCTCCGCGTCGCGGTCGTCCAGCAGGCGTTCGGCAGGCTTGCGGCCGAACAGCCAGAACATGGCGGGTGTAAGGAAGGTGTCTAGCAGCGTGGAGCTGACCAGCCCCGAGAAGATCACCACCGCGACGGGGTGCAGGATCTCAGTACCGGGTCGGGACGCCTCGAACAGCAGCGGGGCCAGCGCGAAGGCCGTGACCAGCGCGGTCATCAGAACCGGGGAAAGCCGTTCGAGCGAGCCACGCACGATCATCTTCTGGTCGAAGTCCTCGCCCTCCATGCGCATGAGGTTGAGGTAGTGGCTCACCTTCAGGATGCCGTTGCGCACAGAAATACCCGCGAGCGTGATGAAGCCGACCAGGGCGGCCACGGACAACGGCTGGCCAGACAGCCACAGCCCCAACACGGCGCCGACCAGGGCCAATGGAATGTTCACCATGATGAGCGCTGATAGGACGACCGACTTGTAGCGCGTGTACAACACCACGAACATGAGCGTCAGGGAGACGATGGACAGCAGGCCCACCAGTCGCGAGGCTTCCTCTTGTGCCTGGAACTGGCCGCCCAGCGTGATGAAGTAGCCTTCGGGCAAGCGCACTTCTTGGACGACGCTGCGTATGTCGGCCACTACTTCGGACAGCGGCCGTCCCTGAGCGTTGGCCGACAAAACTATGCGTCGACGGCCATCGTCGCGGCTGACCTGGTTGGGGCCGTCGCTGTCTTCGATGGTGGCAAGGCGCGACAACGGGACCCGACCCATGGGCGTGTCGATGAGGATGCGGCTCAAGCCCTCAATCGACCGCGCCTGCTCGGGCAGGCGAACCACCAGCGCGAAGCGGCGGTTGCCCTCGATGACCTCGGTGATCTTTTCGCCTTCGACCAGGCTTTGCAGCGTGGACAGAATTTGCGGTGCGGCCACGCCGTAGCGTCCCGCCGCCGCATAATCCACGCGGATTTTGATCTGCGGCGCTAGGACCTGCTTTTCGATCTCCAGGTCAGCAAGCCCCGGAATTCCGGCCAGCTTGGCGCGCAGCAGATCCGCCTGCCCGCGCAGGACGTCCAGGTCCTCGCCGAACACCTTGATGGCGATCTGCGAGCGCACCCCCGACAACATGTGGTCGATGCGGTGCGAGATCGGCTGGCCAATGCCGATGGAGCCGGGCAAGTGAGCCAGACGCGAACGGATGTCGGCGGTGATCTCCTCCATGGAGCGCTTTAGCTCCGAGGCGGGCAGCAGGCCCACGTCCAGCTCGCTGACATGCACGCCTTCGGCATGCTCGTCCAGCTCGGCCCGTCCGCTGCGCCGGCCCACGTGCTGCACCTCTGGCACCTGCGCGACCAGCAGCTCGGCTTGCTGGGCAAGCGCCGAAGATTCGGCCAGCGTCACACCGGGATTCAGGCGCAGGCCCACCAGCAACGTTCCTTCATTGAACGGGGGCAGGAACGTGGTCGGGAAGAATGGCACCGCGGCGACAGCCAGTGTGACAGCCACAGCGGCCATGCCAAGGGCGGCACGCGGCCGCTGCAAGACCCGCTGCAGGCCGCCCTGATAGCGCGTCTTCAACCAGGCTAGAAGCCGAGTGTCGCCATGGTCCAGCGTCCTCATCTTGGGCAGCAGGTAGTACGAAAGCACCGGAGTGACCGTCACAGAGACCAGCAGCGAGGCCAGCGTGGAGACGATGAAGGCGATGCCCAGCGGCACGAACAAGCGCCCCTCCATCCCCGGCAGCGCGAACAGGGGCAGGAACACCAGCACAATGATCATCGTGGCGTAGAGAATCGCCGAGCGAACCTCCATCGAGGCCCTGGCAACGATGACCAGGGGCGTCAGCCGGTTCTCAGGGTGGCGGGTGCGGTCCTCCTTGAGCCGCCGCATGATGTTCTCCACATCGACCACAGCATCGTCCACGAGACCGCCGATGGCGATCGCCAGCCCACCGAGCGTCATGGTGTTGATTGATAGGCCGAAATAGTGGAACACCAGCCCGGTCACGAAGATCGAGGCAGGAATCGCGGTCAACGCGATCACCAGGGGGCGCAAAGTGCCCAGGAAGAAGAACAGGATCACCGCCACGAAGACCGATGCGCCGATGAGCTTGCCTTGCAGCGTGCTGATGGACGCCTCGATGAAGTTGGCTTGTCGGAAGGTCACCTGTGGCTCGGCCATGCCAGCCGGCAGTGAGCCCTTCATGTCCGCCAACGCTGACTCGATCGAGCGGGTCAGTGCAATCGTATCGGCCGTGGGCTGCTTTTGGATGCCCAGGATCACGGCTGGCAGGCCCTCGAAGCCCGCATCGCCGCGCTTGATGGCTGGCGCAAACTGAACATCGGCGACCTGGTGGAGCAGGATGGGTTGGCCCGCACGCACCGCGAGAGGCAGGTTACGCAGGTCGTCGAGTCGGGACGTGCGGCCCAGGTTGCGGATCAGGTACTCGCGGCCATTGATCTCCAGGAAGCCGCCGGAAGTGTTCGCGGAGAAGCCCTTGAGAGCCGCATCCAGATCGGACGCAGTCACGCCCAGCTCTGACATTCGCGTGGTGTTGGGCTGGACCTGGAACTGACGGACCTCGCCTCCGATCGGGATGACTTGGGCAACACCAGGTATGGCCATCAGCCGGGGGCGTAGCACCCAGTCCGCGTACTCGCGAGTGTCCATGGCCGACAGCGGCGGGGCTGCGGTCTTCTGCCCTGAGGGCTTGGCACCGATGGGGATTGCAATCTGCATGATCTCGCCCATCACTGAGCTGATTGGCCCCATAGTGGGCGTCACGCCCGGGGCTAGCCCTTCCTCCATGGACGTCAGGCGTTCGGAGACCATCTGGCGCGCCCGGAAGATGTCGGTCTTCCAGTCAAATGTCACGTAGATGAAGGAAAGCCCGGCGCTGGAGACCGAGCGCACGCTTTCGACGCTGGGCAGGCCGTTCATGGCCGTTTCGAGCGGGAACGTGATGAGTTGCTCGACTTCTTCGGCAGCCATGCCGCCAGCCTCCGTCATGAGAGTGACGGTCGGCTTGTTGAGATCGGGAAAGACATCTACCGGCGTGCGCGTCAGGGTGAACGCGCCATACGCCATCAGCACCAGCGCCCCGATGATGACCAGGAGCCGGTTTCGTAAGCTATTTTCGAGAAGCCACTTGAACATGGAATGGTGCCCCTCAACGAACTTGATTGATCAGGGACGCGCCCTCGACAACCACGCGGTCGCCGTCCGCCAGGCCCGAAGTGACAGCGATGGATGCACCATCCAAAGGAGTGATGTTCACGACACGCGGCTCGAAGCGCTCGGCCTGGTCTTTGACCCAGACGATGTTCTGGTTGGCAGGGTTCTTCATCAGCGCACCGGAAGGCACGCGGTAGCCAGGTACCGTCGTCGCCTCTTGCACGAAGACCACCACCGGCATACCGACCGCCAAGCGCGAGAGGCTTTCGCTGGTGCCCTTGAACAGCATGGGCAGGGCCTGCTCGCGCAGGCTGCTGGCGGCACCGACGAAGCTCAGCGGCACCTTCTGACCGCCTACTGCGAGTGCAGCACCGGCCAGGTTCTGTGCCATTGCCGGATCGTAGGCAAGCGCCTCGATGCGCAGTTGGGTCGGATCGACCACCTCAAACACCAGTTCGCGCGCATCCACGACCTGCCCGGCAACTGCGGGGCTGGATGCGATGACGCCGCTGACTGGGGCCTTCAGTACGTCCCTGCCGGCGAGGCCCCCGCTCAAGGCGCGGGCGCGTTCGGTCAGGCTGTTCACTTCGCTTTCGGCTGCTTCGATCTCCTTGCGGGGCACGGTCTCCGACAGCTCGCGCAGCCGGGCCAAGCGCTTCTGCGCGAGCGCTTGGCCCGCACGCAGCTCGGCAACCTGGGCCATCTGGCCTGAGCGCTCCAGCACACCGCTGGCCGGTTCGATGTAAGCCAGCACCTGGCCCTTGCGCACGGATTGGCCGATCTGCGGCAGACCATCCGGCCCGGGCACCAGCCGGCCCATTACCATTGCCTGGACCTTGCAGCCTGTCGTCGGGTCCATGATTACTTTGCCAGCCAGTTCATGGCTGCGGGCCAAGGGCTCCTGCTTGATCAGCTGGGTGCGTACACCGATCTGACGTTGCGACGGTTTCGGAAGAAACACGCTGCCATCAGGCTGGCGCTGGGGGCCATTGGAAGACGCAGCCGGCGCTTCGTCGCCGTGGTCATGGCCGTCGTGAGCGAACGCGGGAGCAGCCAGAGCCAATGCAGCCGCCATGGCCGTCGTCATTAGGAAACGGAAGTTGCGCTTCATGCTGCACCTCGCAGTGCACCGTTGGTGCGTGTACGTCTGCGCAGCGCCCACGCTAGGACACCGACGCCGAGGACTGCGGCACCGCCACCTAGTACGACCACACGGCCGGATGCGACGGCATGCTCGTGTTCGGCGTCTTCGCTATGAACATCGAGAACGCCCGTCAACAGGTCCGATTGGCCCTGCGCAGTAATAGTGGCCATGATTGAGGTCTCGCCATCGGATAGCGGCTCAGTCAGATCGGCCTCGAACTCTCCAACCCCGTGTGAGCTGACCTTTACCTGTTGACCACCCAGCTCGAGGGTCAGCTCGCCATCGGTCACCGGCCGGTTGTCGGCAGCATGGTCGAGGTAGAGTGTGAGACGCTGGCCGTTCAGCACACCCACCAGTTCGAAGTCATCGGAAACTGCGGCAAAGCGCGGAAGCGCGGCCGCTGCGGGGGCAGGAGCGGCTTCGCCATGGTCATGGCCGTCGCCGGCCCACGTTGCGCTACTGCCAAGCAGGAGGCTGGACAAGGCAGCTGCACGCCAGAAAGAGGATTGCGACATTTCTAAGGTTCCAGGATGGTTGAGCGCGCGCCGATCAGCGCGTGCCGGAGATGTCAGTGAAAGTCTCGGTCGGCTGCGGCAGCGTGCCTTGTGCCTGCAACAGGGACGAGATGGCCGCGGCATGCTCCACCTTGGCGAGCAGCGCCGCGCGCTCGGCCTCGGTGGCCTCCTGCTCGATGCGAAGGCGTGTCGGCATGTCCGTCTCGCCCATCGCGAACGACTTTTGGTAGAAGGTGCGCGTTTGTTGGGCTAGTCGCTGGCGCTCCGAAGCGGCCTGCATCTGGGTGCTGGTTGCCAGTTCGCGCGATTGGGCAGTTCGAATTTCCGAGAGTAGCCGGGTGCGCTGGGCCGCGAGTGCCGACTCAGCCTCCAGTGCCTGCGCATTGGCGCTGGACAATTGCTCGGTATGACGGCTACCCGTACCGAAGGGAATGCGCACACCCACCGTGATCGTCTGGTTGTAGCGTTCGCCGTAGCCGCCCCGATCCCGCGTGGTCGCCAGGGTCAGTTCGGGGTTGGCGTACTTCTGATGGGACACCAGTTCCGCAGAGCGGCGGGCCGCCAGCGCCTTGTGCTGCAGTTCCAGCAGCGCAGGGTGGTTACCCAACAACGCGCCGGACGGCTGTGCCGATGCCGGTTGAACTCGGACACCTGACTGCTCCGGCTGCGCGGAATCGGCCTGCGACGGGATACTCTCGATGCCGGTCAGTGCCAACAACGCCTCGCGCTGCGTGATTTCTTCGGCCTGAGCAATGGCCAGGGCACTACGAGCCGACGCCAAGGCGCCATCGGCCTGGTTTCTGTCGGCTTGCGCCAGGTCGCCCGCGCGAACCCGGCGAGCCACATCTTGCGCCAACTCGTCCGCGCTGCGGGTGCGATCCTGCGCCGCCACCAATTCGGCCTGGGCACGCTGCCATGCCCACCATGCCTGGCGAACCTGTCCGGCCGTGCGTAGCTTGGCGGCCAGCATCCGGCTGGATAGCGCGAGGCTTTCCGCGTCCGCCCAGCGTGCCGACGAGGCGCGCTCACCAGGCATCCAAAGGGGAATAGCCACCCCGACTTCATATTCGCGCTGTCCGTTGCGGTTGTTGAACCGATCAGTTTTGGTGGAGGCTTCCAGCGCCATCGGACCTGCCACCCAACTGCCGGCCGTCTCTTGGCGTGCTTGGGCGGCCTGCTGCCAGGCGCCTTCTCCAGCGGCTTCTGGCTGCCGCTGCCAAGCTGACTCCCACAATTGGGCGACCATGTGGCTGTCTGGTCTGGATGGGACGTGAGGGGCGGCTACTGGCTGGGCTAGCACGGTGCCGGCCCAAAGCGTGGATACCGCCCATATCCATCCCTTGCGTATGTCTTTGCGAAGCATTCAATTCTCCATCGGTGTTGCATCAGTACTTACCCCCGGCTGGGTGTTCTCTTTCCGAGCAAGTGCTTGTCGTTGAAAAGCCACTGTTCACTGGCTTAGATATGAACAATTGTATATCTATTCATATGAATGGGAAAGAAAACCTTACATCCTTTGAGCACCAATCGCCTTAGAGAGGGCGTCGGGCGCAAGACATCGAGAGGCGAGGTGGGGCTAATCCACTGCGCAAACAGCTATGCAGACTCCTTGAGCATATCCCCCGGGGGGGGATATGATTGCTGCATGAAAGAGATGCACAAGCACACCAGCCACCCAGATCTCGTGAAACGGCTCAAGCGCGCCGAGGGTCATCTGCGACACGTCATCGGGATGATCGAAGGAGAAGAAACCTGCCTGGACATCGCTCGCCAGCTCGCTGCGGTGGAGAGCGCCGTCACAGCGGCCAAGCGCGTCCTGATCCATGACCACATCGACCACTGCCTATCTCATGATGAGGACTCCGTTCTAGCCGAAATGAAGGCGCTAACCAGACTGCTCTGAGGTCTCTCGATGCTCTCCGTCCTAAAGAACCGCACCTACCGCCACCTGTTCACCGCGCAGGTGATCGCACTCGTCGGCACAGGCCTGATGACGGTAGCGCTCGGCCTACTTGCCTACGAGCTGGCCGGGGCCGATGCAGGTGCGGTGCTCGGGTCGGCGCTGGCTATCAAGATGCTGGCCTATGTGGGAGTCGCTCCAGTCGCACAGGCCTTCGCCGACCAGTTCCCGCGACGGTCATTGCTCGTAGCGCTGGACCTGGTACGAGCGGTTGTCGCGATCTGTTTGCCCTTTGTCACCGAGGTCTGGCAGATCTATCTGCTGATCTTTGTCCTGCAAGCGGCATCCGCCGGCTTCACGCCGACTTTCCAAGCCACTATCCCGGACATCCTTCCCGATGAAGAGGACTACACGAAGGCGCTGTCGCTGTCCCGGCTGGCCTATGACCTGGAAAGCCTGATTTCCCCGATGCTGGCTGCTGCGCTGCTGACCGTCATCAGCTTTCACAACCTGTTCGCGGGAACAGTGCTCGGTTTCCTCGTTTCAGCCGCGCTCGTGGTCAGCGTGCGGTTGCCCACAACTATTCCCGGACCGCGCCGCGGCATTTGGGATCGCACGACCCGCGGCACACGCATCTATCTCGCTACGCCACGCCTGCGGGGCCTGCTGGCGATCAGCTTGGCCGTCTCGGCGGCGGGCGCCATGGTGATCGTGAACACGGTGGTTCTCGTGAAGGCGCGCTTTGGCCTAGGCGAGGTCGAAGTGGCGTCGGCACTGGCGGCATTCGGAGGCGGTTCGATGGTGGCAGCCTTCGTTCTGCCATCCTTACTGGAAAAGGTGGCCGACCGAACCGCGATGCTCACCGGCGCTACCGTACTGGTCGTGGGCACGGGGATCGGCGCACTGCTGCCGAGCTATGCATTGTTGCTGCCGCTGTGGTTGATCATCGGCTTTGGCTACAGCGTGGCGCAAACGCCATCCGGCCGTCTTCTGCGCCGCTCGGCCCATGCCGAGGACCGTCCTGCGATCTTCGCGGCACACTTCGCGCTGTCGCACGCCTGTTGGCTCATCTGCTACCCACTTGCCGGCCGCTTCGGCGCGGTCATGGGCTTGCCATCGACCTTCATTGTCATGTCCCTGGTCGGCTTGGCCGGCGTGGCGCTGACGCTCTGGCTGTGGCCGGCCAGCGACCCTTCTGACGTGGCGCATGACCACCCCAGCTTGCCGCCGGATCACCCTCATTTACGCACACACGCAGACCAAGGCAGGCACCATCACCAGCTGATTCTGGATGACCTGCACCGTATCTGGCCGAAAGGATAGGCACATTTTCTCGTTGCGGCATCACAACGCATGGCTTCGGAGGCTGAGAAGGGTGAGCGAAAATATATCACATGAACACATATTCATGTGTTATATTTCGCCATAGTCAAACACTCAACCAGCAGAGGCGCCCATGTCCCAATCCAATGCACATGACCATGGTCACGACCATGATCACGACCACACCCCCACAGTGACGAGCGCCAACGAGCGCAAGGTTCTGGTTTCCTTCTTCCTGATCTTCGGCTTCATGCTCGTGGAAGCTGTCGGCGGCGTGCTGTCGGGCTCGCTAGCCCTACTTGCCGATGCTGGCCACATGCTGACCGACGCCGTGGCACTTGCCCTGGCTTACGCTGCCTTCCGATTCGGTCGCCGCGCAGCCGACAGCAAACGCACATTCGGTTACCTGCGCTTCGAGGTCATCGCCGGCTTCCTGAACGCCGTGACCCTGTTCGCGATCGTCGCATGGATCGCCTACGAGGCGTGGGAGCGGCTGCAGGCGCCGCCCGTCATCCTCGCCGGCCCGATGATGATCGTCGCCGTGCTCGGCTTACTGATCAACGTCCTCGTGCTGTGGATCATGACCCGCGGCGAAACCGATCACGTCAATGTGAAAGGTGCCATCCTCCACGTGATGGGTGACCTGCTCGGCTCTGTCGGCGCCATCGTTGCAGCGATCGTCATCTACTTCACCGGCTGGACTCCGATCGACCCCATCCTGTCGGTTCTAGTAGCGGCGTTGATTCTGCGCAGCGCCTGGAAGCTCCTGGCCAAGTCGATCCATATCCTGTTGGAGGGTGCGCCAGAGGACGCTTCGCCGGAAAAGGTGGAACAAGGCCTGATGAGCACTGTGCCCGGCCTGGCGGCTGTCAGCCATGTTCACGTGTGGCAACTCACTTCCGGTCGCACGATGGCCACGCTACACGTTCGACCCAACGTGGACGAGGAGGCGCGAGCTGTGGTCAAGCGCGTCGAGGCGGTGCTGCGAGAGCAGTTCAGCATCGAACACGCCACAGTCGGAATCGACTGGAACTCGGAGGCTGACGAGAACATCTGCAGCCTGCAACCCACGACAGGCCGTCAGGACCACAGCGGCCACGACCACAGTGAGCACAATCATGACCATGACCACTCCGCTCCCGGTCACAAGCATTGAGGCCGTGCTAGACGGTTCGCAGTTCACTGGAGGGTTTGAATCCATGACATCCCGCAAAACCACCAGCGCCGCTATTGTGCAATGTTCGACCTCTAACCACGGCACGACCACTGATGTCCTCGCACTATCGCAAAGTGACGTCGCTGTTCTGGCAGAGACCTTCCGCCTGCTGGGCGACCAATCGCGATTGAAAATCCTGTTGCAGTGCATGCGCGGATCGGTCGCAGTGGGCGACATTGCTGGCTCGCTAGACCTGTCGCAGTCCTTGGTCAGCCATCACCTGCGCCTGTTGCGCGGCGCGCGCCTCGTGCGCGGCGAGCGCCAAGCCAAGCACATCTTCTACGGCATTGCCGACCAGCACGTCAGCCAGGTACTCCAGGACATGGCGGTTCACATTTCGGAGGACAGACACGACGATTGACTGAACATGTGAGTGCGCGCCGGCCTACGCCTTCAAGGGGTAGGCTTTTTTTGGCTATCAATCTAGAGAGACACCGGCGCGCCTTGCTGAATGCCTAGAAGACCCCAAGCAAAAAGCACTCTAAAAATAAACACTTGAACATATCTTCATGTGTGTTATTATTTGTCTACGGGGTATCCGAAAGGCGTAAGGACCACGCCATTATTTTTAACGTCAAGGAGTATTGACCATGTCCAAGAAAATTCGCTTTGCTGTTCTGCTTTCCGCACTTTTTGCTGCTGGAGTAAACGCTCAACCGTTCGCCGCAGATATGACACGGCAACAGGTCCAAGAGGATCTGGCTGCTTGGAGGCAATCTGGGCTGGAAGCGTTGTCTCGCGGCGAAAGCGGCCCGGATACGTTCAGCCCTCAATACCAGGCTGCCTTTCAGCGCTACTTGCAATTGACCCAAGGTGATATGTATCAGGCGCCCTCAGCAGGAAAGACTCGTGCTGAAGTGATGGCTGATTTGGAACTGTGGAAAATCTCCGGCATGCACGCGTTCACCTCGCGCGGAATCACCACCGCTTCGCACACCCAAGCCTACCAACAAGCCTACGAGAGCTATCTCCAGCTCAAGCTGGGTGCGGCTTACAAGGCTCCGGTGGCATTGACTCGTGCTCAAGTAAAGAGTGATTTGGCAGATTGGCAGGTTGCGGGAATGGCTGGATTCTGGGCTGGTGAGCAGACGCCTGATACCTATAGTGATGCCTACCGCACCGCATTTGAAACCTACCAGATGCTGCGCAACAAAAAATGACTTAATGGCAGCTGCATAAAGCAGCGGTCGGATGGTTCAGCCAGAAAGAGATTCTTTCTTTTTTTTGAATAAACATACAAACAAGTGTTCATTTGTTTGCATAACATTCCGATCGCTGATTTGTGCGTCCTGCCACGGCGATTACTCAGAGAACCAGGAGATTGATATGTCTTTGGAAACATTGGACGGCACAGGAGCGCAGGACGAACAACTGGGCTTTCGGGTCGAAGGTATGGATTGCGCCAGTTGCGTCGGCAAGATTGAAACAGCGCTTGGTCGAATTGATGGCGTATCAAATGTACAGGTTAATTTTACAAATGAGACGCTGACGTTGACGCGCAGCACAAGTAGCCGAAATACTGCACGCGACATTGCCAAGAAAATCCGGTCCCTGGGCTTCGACGTGCAGGCACTGCCCGCGTCCGAAATGTCCGCAGCACCTGCACCGCGCCATGCGGCCCACGCGCATGACCACGCCGGCTGCGGCGGCCACCATGACCATGGGCATGCCCACGACCACGGGCACGATCATTCGCACGGCAAAGCGTGCGGTGATGACCATGGGCATGGCCATGCTCACGGCCATGCCCATGCCCATGACCACGGTCACGATCACGGGGCCTGCAGCGGGCATGACCATGCGCCGGCCTCTGCCTCCCGTGGAGCACCCAGCACGCCCCCCAACGTGTCCATGCGCGTCGAGGGCATGGACTGCGCCAGTTGCGTCGGCAAGATCGAAACGGCGCTCGCTCGCATGGATGGCGTGTCCGATGCCCGCATAAACTTCACCGCAGAAACGCTGGAATTGACGCTCGCGTCTGGCGGCCCCACGCAGCTCGGCCACATCGAGAAGACCATCAAGAGCCTGGGCTTCGGCGTCTCCGACGTGCGCCGCCATGATGGCTCAGCACCCGCGGCCCCAGCAGCAGCATCGACGGCGCGCCATCAGCGCTGGTGGCAGACGAAGAAAGGCAAGCACGTGCTGGGCCTGGGCGGCCTGATGGGCTCGGCCTACGCGATCGCGCAGTTCGTTCCTGGCTACGCTGAATGGATCTTCGCCGCTGCGGTGATCGCGGGCGTGCTGCCGTTCGCTCGCAAAGCCTTCGCGCTGGCTGTGTCAGGCTCGCCGTTCTCTATCGAAACGCTGATGGTCGTCGCCTCGCTGGGCGCGCTCGTGATAGGCGAGGCCGAGGAAGCTGCTGCCGTGGTGTTCCTGTTCGCGATCGGCGAGCTGCTGGAAAGCGTGGCCGCCGGCCGCGCGCGCGCCGGCATCAAGGCGCTGGCCTCCCTGGTGCCTAAGACGGCGGTACTGCTCGATGCCGCGGGCGGGCAGCGCGAAGTGCCCGCCGCTTCCCTGCGCGTGAGCGACCGCGTGCTGGTGCGCCCTGGTGACCGGGTGCCTGCGGACGGCAAGATCCTCCGCGGTGAAAGCAGCCTGGACGAGTCGCCTATCACCGGCGAGTCCGTACCGCGTCAAAAGGCTATCGGTGCCGACGTGTTCGCCGGCTCCATCAACGTCGATGGCGTGCTCGAAGTACAAGTCGAGAAGACGGCATCGGACAACACCATTTCTCGCATCATCCAACTGGTGGAGCAGGCGCAGTCCTCCAAGGCGCCCACGGCTCGCTTCATCGAAAAGTTCAGCCGCTACTACACCCCTGCCGTCATGGCCATCGCGGCGTTGATCGTGGTGGTTCCGCCACTTGCCATGGGTGGCGACTGGGGTACCTGGCTGTACCGCGGCCTCGCACTGCTGTTGATTGCCTGCCCATGTGCGCTGGTGCTCTCCACACCGGCGGCCATCGCCTCGGGCCTTGCGGTGGCCACGCGACGGGGCCTGCTGATCAAGGGTGGCAACGCGTTGGAAACCATCGGCCGCGTGCGCGCCATTGCCTTCGACAAGACTGGCACGCTGACCGAGGGCAAGCCGCGCATCACCGAGGTCCTGCCCTTCGGGCTGTTCAAGCATCAACAGGTCCTTGCGCTTGCCGCCGCTGTCGAGTCCGGCTCAAACCATCCCTTGGCGAAGGCCATTGTCGCCCATGCCAAGAGCCTGGACGTGGCGATTCCCCAGGCCACGGGCGCATCGGCCATTGCCGGCAAGGCGGTGCGCGCCACCGTGAACGGCAGTGCGCTCGCTGTCGGATCGCCCGCCCATGCGGAACAGACGGCCACGCTGACAGCCGCGCACCGCAGGGAAATCGACAAGCTGGAGGATGGCGGCAAGACCGTGGTGGTCCTGTTCGACGAAGCCAGCAAGAACGTTCTGGGCCTGCTGGCCCTGCGCGACGAGCCCCGCCGCGACGCGCGCGAAGGCGTGGCCCAGCTCAACGCCATGGGCGTGCGCTCGGTCATGCTGACCGGCGACAACCGCCGCACCGCGCAGGCGATCGCCGGCAAGCTGGGCATCGAGTGGGAGGCCGAGCTGCTGCCGCAGGACAAGCTGCGCTTGGTCAACGAGATGAAGCGTGATGCCAAGGTGGCGATGGTCGGCGACGGCATCAACGACGCGCCGGCCCTGGCGACCGCCGACGTGGGTATCGCCATGGGCGGCGGCACGGACGTGGCGCTGGAAACCGCCGATGCCGCGCTGCTCAAGAGCCGCGTCACGGACGTGGCCCACCTGGTGGCCCTGTCGCGGGCGACGATGGCCAACATTCACCAAAACGTCGTATTCGCCATTGGCCTCAAGGGCTTGTTCCTGGTCACCACCGTGTTGGGTATCACCGGCTTGTGGGTTGCCGTGCTGGCCGACACCGGCGCCACGGCCCTGGTCACGCTGAACGCACTGCGCCTGCTGCGCTTCAAGGGCGCGCCGGAGGCCAACCACGGCGACGACGCCGGGCGTCCCACCACCTTGTCCGTGCCGTCTGCCCGCTGAGGCAACAAGAGGGCTTGACCTTGCCGTCGTTGTAACGCCTAGCCTCCACACAAATGTCTGCAGAGCGCTTCGGAAGGGCCGGAGTTCTGCATCCAAGAAAGGGTCACTTCCATGCGTAAAAAAACAGAATCATTGTGGTGGCAGGCGTCATCGCAGCCGTCGGGGGGATAGCGATCGCTGCCCGCGACGCCAAGGACGAGGGCAAGGCCGCGGCGCCCCCGGCGGGCGCGCCGATGGCGCCGCAGGTGCCCGTGGCCGAGGTCATTACCCGCACGGTCGCGCCATCGGCCGAGTACACCGGCTTCCTGGCCGCGCCCAAGACCGTCGAGCTGCGCTCGCGGGTCGGCGGCGCCGTCGATGCGGTGAGCGTTCCCGAAGGTAGCCTCGTGCGCAAGGGCCAACTGCTGTTCCAGATCGACCCGAGGCCGTTCCAGGTTGCGCTCGACACGGCCGTGGCGCAACTGCGTCAGGCCGAGGTGCTGGCCAGCCAGGCCCAGGCCGACTTTGACCGCGCCGAGCGCCTGGTGGCGACCGGCGCCGTCGCGCGCAAGACCTATGACGATGCCGCCTCCGCACGCAACGCGCGCCAGGCTCAGGTGCAGGCGGCTAAGGCCGCCGTTGCTGCGGCTCAGCTGGACCTGTCCTACGCCCGCGTCACTGCGCCCATCGCCGGGCGCGTCGACCGCGTGCTCGTGACCGAGGGCAACTTGGTCAGCGGTGGCGGCGCCGGCGCGGCCACGCTGCTGACCACGATCGTATCCATCGACCCGTTGCACGTGTACTTCGACATTGATGAGGCCACCTATCTCAACGTCGTCAGCCGCTCGCGGCCCGCTGCGGGCGCCGGTAGCAAGGCTTCGCTGCCCGTGCAGGTCGGGCTGACCACGGACAAGGGTTTCCCGCACAGGGGCGCGCTCGACTTCGTGGGCAACACCATTGACCGAAGCACCGGCACGATCCGCGCGCGCGCCGTTGTGCCCAACCCGGATGGGCGCATGGCACCCGGCATGTTCGCCCGGGCCAAGCTGTCCACCGGCGCGGCGCGCGAGGCCGTCCTGATCGACGATCAGGCCGTGGGCACCGACCAAGGGCGCAACTACGTGCTGGTCGTGGGCGAGAACAACCAGGCCCAGTACCGGCCCATCGAACTGGGGCCGGTGGTGGACGGGCTGCGCGTCATCAACGGCGGCCTGCAGGCCGGTGAGAAGATCATCATCAAGGGCCTCGTGCGCCCCGGCATGGCGGTCACGCCGCGCATGGTGCCCATGCAGGCGCCCGCGGCACCGGCCGCCGGCGCGACCGGCGCGACCAAGGCTGCGGCAAACGCTCCGGCTCCCGCTGCGGCGCCTGCCAAGGCCGGTGGCGCGGACCCCGCCAAGGCTGACGGCGCGGCCGGCTCGGCGGAGGCCCGCAAATGAATTTCCCCCGCTTCTTCATCAACCGGCCGATCTTCGCCATCGTCCTGTCGGTGCTGATGCTGATCGCGGGCGCGATCAGCTATTTCCAGCTCCCCCTGAGCGAGTACCCCCAGGTCACGCCGCCGACGGTGCAGGTCACCGCCAGCTATCCCGGCGCCAACCCGCAGGTGATCGCCGACACCGTGGCATCGCCGCTGGAGCAGGCGGTCAACGGCGTGGAAGGCATGATGTACATGCAGTCCCAGATGTCCACGGACGGGCGGATGGTGCTGACCATCTCGTTCGAGCAGCACATCGACCCCGACGTCGCGCAGATCCAGGTGCAGAACCGCGTCTCACGCGCGCTGCCCCGGTTGCCGCCCGAGGTCCAGCGCATCGGCGTGGTCACCGACAAGACCGCGCCCGATATTCTCATGGTGGTGCATATGCTCTCGCCGGGGGACCGCTACGACCCGCTGTACGTGTCCAACTACGCGATGCTCAACGTGCGCGACGAACTGGCGCGCCTGCCGGGCATCGCCAACGTGATCATCGGCGGTGAAGGCGAGTACGCAATGCGCGTCTGGCTCGACCCCGAGAAGGTCGCATCGCGGGGCATGACCGCCAGCGATGTGGTCGCCGCCATCCGCGAGCAGAACGTGCAGGTCGCAGCCGGCTCGATCGGCCAGCAGCCGAATGCGTCGGCCGCCTTCCAGGTCAGCGTCAATGCGCTGGGGCGCCTGACCACCGAAGAGCAGTTCGGCGACATCGTGATCAAGGCCGGCGCCAACGGCCAGGTGACCCGCCTGCGCGACGTCGCACGCCTGGAACTGGGCTCGGACAACTACACCATGCGCGGCCAGCTCGACGGCGAGAACGCGGTCGGCCTGCAAATCCTGATGACGCCCGGCTCCAATGCCCTGGACACGTCCAGCGCGGTGCGCGCGACGATGGAGCGGCTGCAGGCCAAGTTCCCCGAAGGCATCGAGTACAAGATCGCCTACGACCCCACAGTCTTCGTGCGCGCCTCGCTCCAGTCCGTCGCCGTCACGCTGCTGGAGGCCATCCTCCTGGTGGTGATCGTGGTGGTGCTGTTCCTGCAATCTTGGCGCGCGTCGATCATTCCACTGATCGCCGTGCCGGTCTCGCTGGTCGGCACGTTCGCGGTGATGCACATGTTCGGCTTCTCGCTGAACACGCTGTCGCTGTTTGGCCTCGTGCTCTCCATCGGCATCGTGGTGGATGACGCCATCGTGGTGGTGGAGAACGTGGAGCGCCACATGGCGCTGGGCGAATCGCCCAAGGATGCGGCGCGCAAGGCGATGGATGAAGTGACTGGCCCGATCCTGGCCATCACCTCGGTGCTGGCAGCGGTCTTCATCCCCTCGGCGTTCCTGTCGGGGCTGCAGGGCGAGTTCTATCGCCAGTTCGCGCTGACCATCGCGTTCTCGACCATCCTGTCGGCGATCAACTCGCTTACGCTGTCGCCAGCGCTGGCCGCCATCCTGCTCAAGCCGCACCACGGCGCGGCCAAGCCCGATCGTCTCACGCGCATCATCGACGGCGTGTTCGGCGGCTTCTTCCGCCGCTTCAACCGCTTCTTCGATCGCGCCTCGAATTCCTACGTCGGGGGCGTGCGCCGCGCGGTGCGCGGCAGCGCCATCGTGCTGCTGCTCTACGTCGGCTTCCTGGGCCTGACCTGGCTGGGCTTCCACAAGGTGCCTGCGGGCTTCGTGCCGGCCCAGGACAAGTACTATCTCGTGGGCATCGCCCAGCTTCCGACCGGCGCCTCGCTGGATCGCACCGAGGCGGTCGTCAAGGAGATGACCAAGATCGCACTGGCTGAGCCGGGCGTCGAGAGCGTGGTGGCCTTCCCGGGCCTGTCGGTCAATGGACCGGTGAACCAGCCGAACACCGCGCTGATGTTCGCCATGCTCAAGCCCTTCGATGAGCGCAAGGACCCGTCGCTGTCGGCCTTCGCCATCCAGGGCAAGCTCATGGGCAAGTTCAGCCAGATCCCGGACGGCTTCGTTGGCATCTTCCCGCCGCCGCCGGTGCCGGGCCTGGGTTCGATGGGCGGCTTCAAGCTGCAGATCGAGGACCGGGCGGGCCTGGGTCCCGAGGCGCTTGCGCAGGCACAGGGCCAGATCATGGGCAAGGCCATGCAGGCGCCCGAGCTGGCGAACATGCTCGCCAGCTTCCAGACCAATGCGCCGCAGTTGCAGGTGGACATCGACCGGGTGAAGGCCAAGTCGCAGGGCGTATCGCTGACCGAGGTGTTCGACACCCTGCAGGTCAACCTTGGCTCGCTCTACGTCAACGACTTCAACCGCTTCGGTCGCACCTACCGGGTCATGGCCCAGGCCGATGCGCAGTTCCGCATGCAGGCTGAGGACATAGGCATGCTCAAGGTGCGCAATGCAGCGGGCGACATGATCCCGCTGAGCGCGATCGCGACCATCGAGCGCAGTTCCGGCCCCGACCGGGTGATGCATTACAACGGCTTTCCCTCGGCCGACATCAGCGGCGGGCCAGCGCCGGGCTACTCGTCCGGCCAGGCCACCGCCGCGATTGAGAAGATCGTGAGCGAATCGCTGCCGGACGGTATGACCTACGAATGGACGGACCTGACTTTCCAGGAAAAACGGGTTGGCAACACGGCGATCTACATCTTCGCGCTGGCGGTGCTGCTCGCCTTCCTGTTCCTGGCGGCCCAGTACAACAGTTGGTCGCTGCCGTTCGCTGTGCTGCTGATTGCACCCATGGCGCTGCTCTCGGCGATCGCCGGCGTCTGGCTCTCTGGGGGCGACAACAACATCTTCACGCAGATCGGTTTCGTGGTGCTGGTCGGCCTGGCTACCAAGAACGCGATCCTGATCGTGGAGTTCGCCCGCGCGAAGGAAAGCGAAGGGGCCGATCCGCTGGCAGCCGTGCTCGAAGCCGCGCGCTTGCGGCTGCGCCCGATCTTGATGACGTCGTTCGCCTTCATCGCTGGCGTGGTGCCGCTGGTGCTGGCCAGCGGTGCGGGCGCCGAGATGCGCCACGCCATGGGCATCGCGGTGTTCGCCGGCATGCTGGGCGTGACGGTATTCGGCCTGGTGCTGACGCCGGTGTTCTACGTTGTGGTGCGTAAGCTGGCGCTGCGCCGCGAAGCGCGCCATGCCCATGTCGGCATGACCGACCAGCAGGCGTGACGGCCAGGAGGACATACGACATGAAGACATCTTTCACACTCAAACGATCCGCCAAGATGCTGGCGCCGCTCGTCCTCGCGGCGGCACTGGCTGGCTGCTCCATGGCACCGAAATATGACCGGCCCGTAGCGCCGATCGACACAGCGTATCCTTCCGGCGCGGCCTATGTGGAACCGGCGGTCGCGACGCCCGACGACGCGATCACGGCCGAGATCGGCTGGCGGGACTTCTTCCGCGACCCGCTGCTGCTGCAGTTGATCGGCATCTCGTTGGAGAACAACCGCGACATGCGCAAGGCCGCGCTCAACGTCGAAGCGGCGCAGGCGCTGTACCGCATCCAGCGCGCCGAGGTGCTGCCAAACCTGGGCGTTTCCGCCAGCGGCGCGTCAGAACGTGTACCGGCCGACCTCAGCACCACGGGGCAAAGCGAGGTGCTCAGGCGCTACGACGTGGCCGGGGTGGCGGCCGCCTGGGAACTGGACCTGTGGGGCCGCATCCGCAGCCTTAACGACCGAGCGCTGGCGCCCTACTTGGCCCTCGACGAGACCCGCATCGCTACGCAGATGAGCTTGGTGTCCGAGGTGGCCGGCGCTTACCTCACGCTACTTGCCGACCAGGAGCTGCTGCGCCTGACAAGCGACACCCTCGCCACACAGAAGCTCTCCTACGACCTGACGACCCAACTGGTGGAAGCTGGCAACTCCACTCAGCTCGACCTGCGCCTCGTGGAGATCGCGCTGCGCACCGCCGAGGCCAATCATGCTGCTTACACGCGACAGGCGGCCAGGGACCGCAACGCGCTGGTACTGCTGCTGGGCCAGCCGCTGACGCCCGAGCTTTCCCGACAGTTGGACGAGGCTGTGGTGCTACCCGACAACATCGTGCCAACCGATCTACCAAGCGGTTTACCGTCGGAACTACTCGCGCGCCGTCCTGACATCCGCGCTGCCGAGCAGATGCTGATCGGTTCCAACGCCAACATCGGCGCGGCGCGGGCAGCATTCTTCCCAACGATCAGCCTCACGGGTTCGGCCGGCACGGCCAGCGCCTCGCTCGACGGCCTGTTCGATTCGGGCTCGCGGGCCTGGAGCTTTCTGCCGCAGCTCACGCTGCCCATCTTCCGCGGCGGCGCATTGCGCGCCAGCCTGGACATGGCACAGGTACAAAAGAGGATAGAGATCGCCAACTACGAGAAGTCTATTCAGGCGGCTTTCGCAGAGGTGGCCGACGGCTTGGCGGGCAAGCGCACACTCGATGAGCAGATCCGCTCGGAGCAACTCCTGGTGGCCGCGAGTCAAAAGGCCTACGAGCTGGCCGGGCAGCGTTTTCAAGAAGGCGTGGACGACAACCTTACCTTGCTCGACGCGCAACGCACACAGTACGGTGCGCAGCAGACCCTGGTGCGCACGCGCCTGACGCGGCTGAACAACCTCATCCACCTTTACAAGGCGCTGGGTGGCGGCTGGACTGAGCATACGGTGCAATCGGGCTCCACCGCGCAATCATCCACCCGGTCGCCGGGATAAAGGCTATGCGCAACGGTGGCGTTCCCCATCGTTGCGCACGGAGAACTGGATGAGAATCGGTGAGCTTGCGCGCTTGACGGGCACCCCCCGGAGAACATTCGTTTCTACGAGCGGGAGGGCCTGTTGCAAGCCCCGGAGCGGTCACGCAACAACTATCGGCGCTATGGCCCGGCGCATGTCGAACGGCTTCACCTGATTCGCAACTACCGTGCGTCGGGGATCGGCCTGGATGACGTGCGCCGTCTGCTGAGTTGGGCACATGAGGGGTTGCTGGAACCTGAACTGCTAAGGCAGGCTGTCCAAGGCCATCTCGCCTGTGTCGAGGAACGTATGGAGCAACTGATCCAGGTGAAAGAGCACCTGCTCGGCTTGGCCTTGCACGGGGCGGCTTCCGAGGATGGACCGGCTCGCGATGGCTCGTGAGCATCGCATGGCCTTATAACTGAATATATATTCATTCGTGTAATATTTCCGGCCAGACAAACGAATAAGAAAGACGCCATGACCGACCCGAACATCACGCGCCGAAACATCGGTGTTCTCACCGCCGCGCAGGCGCTCGGCGGCGCCAGCGCGCCCATCGTGATGTCGCTGGGTGGGCTGGTCGGCCAGCAGCTTGCCAACGATTCGGCCTGGATCACGTTGCCCGTGAGCCTGTTTGGCCTGGGCCTTGCCATCGGCACCTTGCCCGCAGCGTTCATCATGCGACGCCATGGCCGCCGTAACGGATACGTGGTCGGGGTCGGCTTCGGCGTAGCCTCGGGCCTGATCGCCGCACTGGGCATCATGCTGGCGTCGTTCTGGATCTTCTGCGCCGGCACCTTCCTGGCAGGCTTCTACAGCGCGTATGTGCAGAGCTACCGCTTCGCAGCTGCCGACACCGCCGAGGACGCACTCAAGGCCAAGGCCATTTCCTGGGTCATGGTGGGCGGCCTCGCGGGCGCTATCATCGGGCCGCAGTTGGTGATCTTCACACGCGACGCGGTAGCGGGCACGCCCTACGTCGGCAGCTTCCTCAGCCAGGCGCTGTTGCCGCTGATCGCCTTGCCGATCCTGCTCATGCTGCGCACGCCGCGCCAGACCCAGGCCGAAGCAGTCGCCGATAGCGGTCGGACGGTGCTGCAGCTCTTGGCGATGCCGCGCTATCTGCTGGCCGTGGCTGCGGGCGTGGTGTCCTATGGGGTGATGGCGTTCGTGATGACCGCCGCACCTGTAGCGATGGTCAACCATGGACATTCGGTGGACAACGCCGCCCTGGGCATCCAGTGGCACTTGCTGGCGATGTTCGGGCCGAGCTTCTTCACCGGACGACTGATGGTGCGCTACGGCAAGGAGCGCGTGACCGCCGTCGGCATGGTGCTGCTCGCCGCCTCTGGGGTGGTGGCCCTGGGCGGGCTCGGCCTGTCCCACTTCTGGGGCTCGCTGGCGCTGCTGGGCATCGGCTGGAATTTCAGTTTCATCGGCGCGACGGCGGTGGTCACCGATTGCCACACCCCGGCCGAGCGCAGCAAGGCGCAGGGCATGAACGATTTCTTCGTCTTCGCCGCCACGGCGGCCGTGTCGTTCCTCGCGGGATCGATCCTGCACAGCTCGGGCTGGCAGGCGGTCAACTGGATGATCTTCCCGGCCCTGGCGCTGATCTTGGTGCCGCTGCTGTGGCAGACCGCGCGAAAGCCGGTGCGGCTAGGTCCGGGCTGATCGGGCCGATGCGGGAGGTGTTCCATCTAGCGGTCGCCTCAGGCGCTACATCACCTGCTTCCACCGCTGCAGCTTCGACAGCGCGTTGTCGTAGGCGGCGGAAGTGAAGGACTGGATCTTGCGCCGAGGGTCTTCATCGGCATCAACGGCGAAATGAGGGGCTTGACCTTCCAACAATGGGAAGCCCTACAGTGACTCCATCAATCTCATTCAAGGAGTTTTTCATGAGAGTCAACAAGTTCAGCCTGTTGTTCATTGCGGGCGCCGTCGTGGTCGCCATCGGCCTGATGGCCGTTCAGAAGAAGGTGGTCCCGTCGGGTGAAGTGATGCAGGCCAATGCGAGCGGAGATCACCAAGGGCACGCGATGCCCTCCAGCGCCTCGGCCAATGACAGCCCTTCCACGACCGCGTATCGCGCCGTGAACGACCAGATGCACGCGGGGATGGGAGCGCAGTTCACTGGCAACGCCGACGTCGATTTCATGCGCGGCATGATCCCGCACCACCAGGGCGCGATCGACATGGCCAAGGTGGCGTTGCAGTACGGCAAGGACCCGGAGGTCCGCAAGTTGGCTGAGGAGGTTATCTCTGCGCAGGAAGGCGAGATCGCCATGATGAATAAGTGGCTTGGAGAACGCGGCCAACAGGCGGCGACCGGCAGCTCGGGCGACGCCTCGACGACCGCCTACCGTGCCGGCAATGACCGCATGCACGCCGACATGATGATTGACTTCAGCGGCGATGCCGATGTGGACTTTATGCGCGGCATGATCCCGCATCACCAGGGCGCGATCGACATGGCCAAGGTGGCGTTGCAGTACGGCAAGGACCCGGAGGTCCGCGAGTTGGCTCAGGAGGTTATCTCTGCGCAGGAAGGAGAGATCGCCATGATGAAGAGCTGGCTTGCCGCTCGGGGAAAGTGAAGGCACGACCATGAACCAAGCCAGCACCCCGCGCATCATCATCTATAGCACTCCAGCCTGCCCGGACTGTCGGGTGCTGAAGGAGTGGCTGTCCCAGCAGAGCATCGTGTTTGAAGAACGCGACCTGACCGACCCGAAGATTTCTGCGGAAGCCAAGTCACGAACCGGCGTGCGCGTGGCTCCGATCACGCTCATCGGTAATGAGGTCTTCTATGGCACCTTTGCGAGCCAGAAGCCGGGGCTGATGAAGGCGCTCGGCCGTTCGAAAAGTAGATGAAGGGTCTCAAGAAATACTTGGCCCGCGCTGCCGTCCAAGCTCCCAAGATACGCCGCCACCGCGCACCACGGCGGCGATATGCTGCCCCAGCCGCTGCTCGATCACCGGCCGCCACGGCACCAAGCTGAATCCCATGCCGTCGTCCAGCATCGCGTAGCGCCCGCTGGCGAGCATGACGCTGCGCCGGTAGATGCCAGCCACGCGCTGCCCGTCGGCCACCGGGCGATGCTCCAGGCCGGTTTCAGCGGCAATGCCCTTCGCGGCCTGTGCCAGTTCCCGGTTGCGCAGTGTGCCCAGCAGGTTGCGCGCCAGGATCACGCGCTGCCCGCGCCGCTCGGCCAGCCCCTGTTCGGCCAGGAAGTCGGCGCGCTGTTGCATGGCCTGTTTGGCCTCGCCACCAAAGCCCAGGTCGCCCAGGCCCGAGCCGCCGCCGATCAACTGCTGGTCGAGCCACGTGGCCCCGATCACGCGGGCCTGCCGCTCGATGGGCAAGTGCGATTTCAGCTCCACGGCCACGCCGCCCAGGCGCTGCGCGTCGTACTGGCGGCCACGCTCGGCCAGGTCGTCCGGCACCTTCCATAGCCCTTCGGCAACGCGCTCCACAATGCCGGCCCGACGCAGGGCCTCCAGCCGGCGGATGTGGGCGGCGACGACTTCTTGCGGGTCGCGTCCGGCCTTGGCCCGGCCCTGCCCGATCGCCAGGTGATGGTCAGTGCGGTACAGGCCATCGCTCGCCAGCGCGGCGATGTTCTTGTCGGCTGCGCGCACGTCGGCCGAGCCTTTCACCTCCACCACGGCGCCGCTCGGGTAGTTCGCCAGCTCGTCGCGGGCGTTGAGCGCGACGTAATGGGCCTTGCCGTCCACCCCGTCGATGACCAGATAGCCCCGGTCGCGCAGCTCGTCGGCCAGCCCCTTCGCGGCCACACGGCCGAGGATGGTTCGGCCATCGTCCCCCGGCTCGAACACGGCCAGCTCGCGCGGCTCGCCGCGCATGGCCCGCTGCACGGTGCGGATGATGTCGCCGCGCTCGCCCTGCGCGCGCAATGTCTTTTCCGCATCGGCATGGATGGCCCAGGTGCCGGGCTGCGTCTCGTCGGCCAGGCCCAGGCGCTGCAAGTGTTGCAGGCGGCCGATTAGCATCAGGCGTTGGCGCTGCAAGCGGGGGGCGTTGAACCTTTCGACGCGCACCAGGCCATCGCCGCCGGCCTCGCCTATCTCACGCTTGAGGGTGCGATCCAGGCTCGTCCACCGCTCTTGCTCCACCTCACGCTGCAAGGTCTGCTGGATCTCCAGTTCGGTGCGCGGCCCCAGCCATTCGGTCGCCAGCTCGGCGGCGCGATAGCGGAAGCCATCGGCGATGTAGTCGCCCGCGATGATGAGGTCTTTGCCGGTGTCGTCGCGCCCGCGCACGACGATGTGCGTGTGCGGGTTGTCGGTGTTCCAGTGGTTCACGGCCACCCAATCGAGGCCCGTACCCAGGTCGGCCTCCATGCGGCCCATGAGGTGCCGCGTGTAGGTGCGCAGGTCTTCCAGCTCCGCGCCATCCTCGGGCGAGAGGATGAAGCGGAAATGGTGCCGGTCGTCGGCGCAGCGTTCCTTGAAGGCGTCGAGATCGGCCACGTCTGTCTGCGGCCCGTAGGCTTGGCCCGGCTCGCCGTCGCGGCCCACGCCGTCGCGCTCGATGTAGCGCAGGTGCTTGGCGAGCGACTGCGGGCTGGCTTGGCGCTGGTTGACCAGTAGCGTCTTGATGGTCACGCGCCGCGACATGGGCGTCAGCTTCGCCCCGGCGAAGCGCGCCGCCGTGTGGCCGCGACCAAGGCGCGAGCCGGGCCGCTGGCCCGTGCCCCTCGCGGAGCCGCTGGCAACGCCAGGACGACGCACCGACGACTTGCCGCTGCTGACCTTGCCTGCCTGCTTGAGCACCTTGGAGACGAAGCCCTGGCCCCGGTTCTTCGGGGCGCTGGGGCGGATGCGGAAATCGTCATCGCGGCGGTCGGTCATGGCCGCGTTCCTTGCAAGCTCTGGCGTGTCCGGTCGTGCGAAGCACGCAGACATGCCCGCATCGGCGCGGGCTTCGCGCCACAAGCGGCACGGCGGCGAAGCCGCTCCGTGCCGCGCAACCCCCATGTGCAGACTGGTTTTCGACGCGGCCCGGTGCCGCGTCCTTTTGTCTTGCCTTCCGCCTTTGCCCTTCGCTGTCGCTCCGGGCGTCGGCGGCCCGGCGGCGCTGCTGCACCAGCAGCCAGCCCGCCGGCGAACGCGCCAATGGCCGCAGGCTGGGCGCGTTCGAGGCAAGACGCCTGCACGTTGGACGGCTGCGCCGGATGTTGCGCGAAGCGCGGCGCGGATGCGCTCGCGCTGCACGCGCGACGACACGGCTGCAGCAGCCGGAACGACTTGCCCGATGGCACGATGAGAGGCACGGCAACGTGCTGCGAATCGGCGGCCATCATGGGCTTGTCTCCAGCCAGACCGGATGCGCGACGCCGATCACGGCGGACGCACTGACCGGCCCGAAATAGCGGCTGTCGAACGACGCCGGATTGGTCACGCTCAACAGGAACAGCTCGCCCGGTTCGAGGCGGCGGCAAAGCTGCAAGGATGGCAGCGGCCGGCCCAGCCGGTCGGCAGGCAGCGCGGCGGCCGCAGGCACGCCGTCGATGCTTACCTGCCCGGCGACGATGCAAACGTGTTGCGGCGCGACCGCGCCCACACGTTTGAGCAGCGGCACGCGCATCGGCAGGTAGCCGCGATGCGCAGCCAGCATGGCGGCCCTATCGGGCAGCGGCACCAGCACGATGCTGTCCACGGACAACGGACGTGGCAGCGAGGCGGTGCGCGGGTCGAACGGCTCGATGCGATACCAACCGACCGCCACGCTGTCGGACGGGTTGTAGGTCAGACGCGGCAGCGGCGACACGAAAGCCGCCCAGGCCAGCGCAGCGAGGCCGACGGCGGCGAAGCACGCCAGCACGATGCGAGCGCGCAGGCGCGAGCGAGGATGCGGCGCGGCTTCGTGCGTGCGCGCGGTGGTGGATTGGGTCGTCATGGCAGCGCCCTCCCGGCCAGCCAGGCGGCGTACCGCTCGGCGGTGTATTCGGGCAGCGGCAGACGGGCCGCCAGACGGTTGCCCAGCGTGCGCCAGTACGCGGGCGACACATCGATGGCGGCGATGCCTTGCGCGTCGATGCCGTCGATGCATTCCAGCACGGAACGCACCGCGTTCTCGCCTTCGGCGTGCAGCAGCAGGCGTGCGCCCGGCCGCACGCCGGGGATGCGCTGCATGTCGTCCAGCGGCGTGGCGGCTTGCATCACCATGAGCTGCCAGCGGATCGTGCCGTAGTCGTTGGCCTCCCAGCGCACGCGGCAGAACATGGCTCGCGGCAGGAACACCGCGCAGCGCCGCCAGCGGTCGAGCCGCAGCGTGCGCGCCGGCTCACCGAAGCGCAGGTAGAGCTTGAAGCGCGGTTCGATGTAAGCGAGCGATACGCGAGTCAGCGGCACGCTGCCGGCCTGGCCGGCGAGTGCCGAAAGCGAAGGCGGCGGCGCAGCAGCCGGTGCAGCCGTCGCCGCGTGAGCGGCAGGCAAGGCGGATGCGTTCATGGCGGGTTCTCCAGGCGCTTGTCGGGAAACTCGCGCTCCAGCAGGCCGCGCAGCAGCGGGNNCGGCAGGCAAGGCGGATGCGTTCATGGCGGGTTCTCCAGGCGCTTGTCGGGAAACTCGCGCTCCAGCAGGCCGCGCAGCAGCCGGTGCAGCCGTCGCCGCGTGAGCGGCAGGCAAGGCGGATGCGTTCATGGCGGGTTCTCCAGGCGCTTGTCGGGAAACTCGCGCTCCAGCAGGCCGCGCAGCAGTTCGGCCACGGTCACGCCCTGGCCAAAGGCGGCGATCTTGATGCGCGCGCGGAGCGCGGGCGTCACGTCGAGCGTCAGGCGTGCGGTGTAGAGGTCGCCCTTGTTGAGCGCACCGGCATCGCCCTGGCGAATCCACGCCTCGGCGTGCGGATTCGCGGGCGGACGTGCGCCGATGCCAACGCGCTTGCTGCGCGGGCTGCTCATGTCGGCCACCGCAGCAGTTCATCGGCGAGCGCGGCAATCTCGCGGGTGGCGACGCTGTCGGGTGCCGTCTCGCGGGCGAGCCGGCCAGCGGCCACGCTGTCGGCGAAGACGATGCGCTGACGTACTTCGCTACGCAGCGCCGGCAGCGGCTGTTCGGCCAGCGACTGCCGCGCTTCCCTGCCGGTGATGGTGGTGCTGACGCGCCGGTTGATGACGAAGGCCGCGCGCAGTGCAGGCCGGAACACCTGCGCCTCGCGGATCAGCGCCACCATCTCGGCGCTGGCCCACAGGTCGTAGGGGCTGGGCTGCACCGGGATCAGCACGCGCTCGGCCGCCAGCAGCGCGGAGCGCGCCAAGGCGGCGATGCGCGGCGGGCCGTCGATGATGACGTGATCGGCGCGGCGGGCCAGCTCCGGCGCTTCCTGATGCAGCGTTTCGCGGGCGAGGCCCACGACGCTGAACAGCCGTGGCAAGCCCTGCTGGCTTCTGCGCTGCGTCCAGTCCAGCGAAGAACCCTGCGGGTCGGCATCCAGCAGGATGACGTGCTGGCCGCGCAGCGCGAGTTCGCCCGCGAGGTGCGTGGCGAGCGTGGTCTTTCCGACACCGCCTTTCTGGTTGAGCAGCGCGACGATCATGGCGCGGCCCTCCGGGTTGGAAAGCCGGGCTTTGGCTGTTGCGCGTGGTGCCGTTTCGCAGTTGTCCACCGAAGCGGCGCGCTTCTACTAAAAGTTATGTATTTCTTGTTAGGTATGTTAGAGGGCGCGCAAAGCCAGCAATGGCGCGGGTTTTCAGCCGATTTTTGTGCCTGATAGCACGAGGATGTGTTGCCTGATAGCACGAGCCTCCTGTTGCCTGATAGCACGAGTGAATCCACAGGTTTTCCCGCACTTATCCCCGTGCCGTAGGCAGCACGGGCCGGAAGGTCAGCAGCTCGGTTTTCTCGCCAGGCATCCGCTCGATGCCCAAGACGTAGCCGGGCAACGATTGCCGCGCCACCAGGGCGCGCAAATCGGCGGCGAAGTCGTAGAAGCGCGCTACGCTGCCCGACTTGCGGTACAGGTGCTGAAAGTCGAATTGCCAGCCGTGTTCTTGCCGCCCGCCATGCTTGCGCACCAATCGGTACAGCCAGCGTTCGATGCCACCGGTGAGCCGGAAATACGTCGGGTCGATGGTCAGCACCAGGGCCGCGTCCACCACGCCCGCATAGAACCAGTCCGGCAGGATCAGTTCGATGCCCAGCGGCGTGCCGCTGGCATCGGCCAGTTCCTTCCACTCGTTGATCCACGAGAAGCGGTGCAAACGCCTTCCCGTGGTTTCGCGGATGGACGTGGCCACCGTGGTCGATTGCAGCCGGTCGAGCGCCGCTTTCAGGCGCTGGTAGTCGCGCAGCGACGTACCGCGCCCGATGAAGCGCAGGATCTCGTAGGGGCGCACCTGCATCAGCCGCGAGGTCGGTATGCCCGCATCGCGGGCTTCCACGATCTGGCTGGCGGCCCAGATCAGGATGTCGGCATCCCAGATCGTGGCGATGCCATGCTCCTGCGTGCCTTCCACGCGGATGGTGATACCGCCAGTGCGAAAGTCGATCGGCGTTGTGCGCCGCGACTTGGCGAGCGAAAAGAACGGAAAGGCCATCAAGTCCTGGCTGTCGCGCGGCGCCATGTCGCCCGGCAGCGCGCGGAACAGGTCGAGTTGTTCGCGCTGCGGCAAGGCTTGCCCTGGCGGGCTGGGCATGGCGAAGGCCATCCACGCGCCGAAGGTCAGCGACCATCACGGTAGTCGCCCGCGTGGCGCTCGGCGTACTCGGGATCGGACGTAGCCGCGTAGCTGCGCGCATCGGCCCAGGCGTCGAGGTCGGACACCGCGTACATGACGCGGCGGCCGAACTTGCGGAATTTCGGCCCGCCGCCGATCACGCGCTGCTTTTCCAGCGTGCGCGGCGAAAGGCGCAGGTAGTCGGCGGCTTCGTCGTTGGTCAGGTAGCGTTGGGGCTGCGCGGGCGCAGCGACAGCAGCGGCGGCAGGCCGCAAGGGAGCGGGTCGCATGGGATGGTCCTCCATCAAGCCCGGCCACACCACGCGACCGGATAGAGGCACTTTCGAGAAATCCGGGCTTCCTGCTAAGGGACGAATTGCAGGGACTGCAAAACGTCCCCCTTACTGCGATGCAACTGGCGGAAGCTGCGCCAGGCTGCGATAGCCGCCGCGCATCAACGCCTCGCCACGCCGCACCAGCCGGCGCACGCGGGCGCGCAAGGCGCTGTCCTTGTGCCAATCGGCCACGACGATATCGGTGCCGAACAGTCCTTCGGCCACCTCGCGTAAGGATGCGCCCGCCAGGGTCGCGTCGAGCGCCTGCAAGCTGTGTAGCTCCAGCACCGCGGACGGCGTAGGCCGGGAGCGGGCCGCTGCCGCAGGCGCGGCCACGGTCGCGGCGGACAGCGCATCCAGCTCGGCCGCCAGCGTGCGATAGCGCGCGCAAGGCGCGGCGCAAGCACGGGTGGCGTAGAGATACGCCATGCCGTCTTCCAGGCCGGGCGCAAGTGCGAGCCGCAAGCAGCAGCCGGGCCAGTGCGACACCAGCACCAGGCGCTTGCCATCGTGGATCAGTTGCTTGCGGCCAGGCACGCGCCAGAATTCGAAGACAGCGGCTTCGGGCGGTGGATCGGCATCGGGAAGAAGCTGCACCACGGCATCGTGATCGGGGAACCAGGCCGGATGCGCGTCCCGCGCATCCAGGGCGGGATCTTCCAGCAGGCGCAGGCCCCAAGCCTGCGCCGCGTCCGGCCGGCGACGACGGCGCAGCCAGTCGCGGCGGTAATCGGGATTCCGTCGCAGGTACTCCCAGGCCAGTGCCGGGCCGTCGAGGTGCAGTGTGTAGAGATAGGCGGCGGTGGGATACCAATGCTCGGCGCTCGCTTCGGCCATGACGCAACCTCCCGTGTAGCAGGAACGTCGCCACGGATTTCGCCGTACGGAGCTATCGAATCGCCATCAAGCTGTCATCGGGTCGGGGTGAACTGATGTGGCAGGTGTCAAGACCGATTGGCTCCGAAGCATTGCGAAAATCGTCTCGATGCGACGGCTGAAACGCCAGAAAATCGGAGTCAGCATCAGGCACCGTGCCGAAACCCGCGCCAAAGATCATGTCTGTTTCGGTCAGGCACGCACCGATTTCGTGCAATAAAGCCGAGCAAGATCTATTCGGTCTTGACCAAGACCGAAATAGTCACAATGTGCTCGCCTTGGCTCGGCCTTCTCTGTCTTCGTGGCCGCTCAATCCGTGATCGAGCCGTTCTCCTGCGCCCGTCGGACGTACTCCGACAGCGGGCGCTCTGCCAGAAAGTAGAGATCACGCATCACCGGATGCTGGCTCGGCCCGACGATGGATGCCAGATCGGATAGCTTCACCGTTCCCAACGTCGGCAGGCCGATACCCAGGTCGATCAGTCCCCAGGCCGTATCACCGTCGTCCGGGTCAAGCGCGGCTAGCAGCCAGGTGGCGTGCGCGTCAGGGGTGAACAGTCGCACCGCCGGCATCGGGTCGATGCTCCGGCCAGCGGTGCGTGCCGCGCCGACGGCGAGCAGTTGCGCCCGCTGTTCAGCGGTGACGAGCGGCTGGGTCATGCCCCGAATCCCCACGCATCCGAAGATGCACGGGTACGCTTTTCCACCGAAGCGCGGAACCGCTGAAGCGGCTGCGTGCTTTGGCGGGAAAGCACGAAGGCGCAAGCCATCGAATCCGTACATGCACAGAAACGCAGAAGCGCAATTGTGAGGGTCAGGAAAGGCACGGAAGTAACTCTCTGGCTCCGGCTAAATCCGCAGTTGCGGATTTCCGTAAAAGCATGAGGCGGATTGCTCAGCAGGAATGAATACTATAGATTGTAGCCCTATTGGGTGCAATGAGCTGTCATCTTGGTTTTCTAGGGGAAACCAAGTTGGTGGCAGCGAAACACTCATTGGCGACGGCGATACGGACAGTCAGGAAGGCGCGCGGCTTGAGCCAGGAAGCGTTCTCCGACGTGTCCAGCCGTACCTACATGAGTTCGCTGGAGCGCGACTTGAAAAGCCCGACCATGCACAAGCTGACCGAACTGTGCAAGGTCATGGACGTGCATCCGCTCACGTTGCTGACTCTGGCCTATGCAGGCGACGACATGGACAAGGTAAGGCGTGTGCTTAAGCAAATAGAACAAGAGCTGCTATCTATCAAGCAACGGGATGTTCATGGATAAGAAGACCCAAGGCGCGTGGTTGCTGCACCACGCAAGAAAACTTCAAGCAACAACGAACCAAGATTTTGACTCGATCGCCTTCGCTGGGAAAAGTGGCACGTTGTTGTCCGCAATCTCCGCGGAAAGGCAAAGCGTTGTCACGCAACAACGCCTAGAAGCCCTCGCACGTGCCAACCACATCAGCCCCAAAACGGAACTCCCTGCAATCGTTGCCGAACTCGCGCGACAAAAGCTAATCCTGCCGGGCAGCGGGGGGGTGGAAGTCCTCGGTTTGACTGGACATAGCGTGCTCGAGCACACATCCAGAATTTTCGATGAAAGCAGCCACGAGGCACATGAAGAAGCCGTAATCTTCGTATCAGAGATTGCCTCCGAGACGCCCACGACGGACAAAGCTATCGCCGAGGTCGTTTCCGATAATTTGAAGCTTTCACGCAAGGAAGTCGGCGATACGCTGGATCTTGCGACCAACATCGGCTTCTTTGACTCTGAGCCGATCTCGGCTCAAGAGAAATTACTTTTCAATGGCAACCTGTTCCGGCGCGATGATGCGCGGAAGGTCAATGCAATTCTATCAACCTTGAAAGCCCCCGAGGCTGCGCTTCTGACAGAAGTGAATCAGAAGCTTCAAGAAACAGGCTGCCTACCATTGGAGACGGTCAACAGGATTCTCGGGCAGGATCTTTTCGCACGCCTTCACTCCATTGGTCTATTCGATGTCAGCGTCGTGGGTAATGATCAGGGAAAGAGCTACTTCGTTACCCGTCCGGCTGCATTCTCCAAATTCAGCAACTCCATTGCGGACGACGCGTTGGATTTGGCCAAGGCGCTGGTAGCCTCGCTCACCTACGGGATGACCGTCAGCAGCTATTACCGTGGCCGTATCCAGATGGTTTCGGCACTCATGAATAAGCTGATCGCAGGCCATAGCGTCGGTCCCGCCACCGCTATTGGAAGCGACTATCAGGCCCTTGAGCTCAAAGGCGTCGTCGCCGTGACACCTGCTGATAACGGCATGTTCAGCATGAGGCTCCTGAAGCCGGAAGTGGGGCGTCTTGCACTCGCCGTAATCGAAGATGGCGACATAACGGCCGAGAGCGTTTCGCATATTCCTGGTGCACGTATCACTGAGTACGTCGCGCCGGAATTGAATCGAGAAGTGCAGCGGAAAAATGCCACAGAGGCAGTGAAACTGAAGGCGCGCAACCTGCTCCAAGAAATTCGAACCGGCGGGCTCAAGAGATGAAAAGTCAACCACTAAAGGGCTCTGCCGCCGAGGAAGCGCTGCGGAATTATTTCCTAAGCATTGGCTACTATGTTGCCAGAGGCATCAAGTTTACATTCCATCGATTTGATGTAACCGATGTCGATCTGTGGCTATATGCGCGCAATTCGCCTCTCAGCAGAGAACGCATCTGCGTCGACATCAAGAACAAGAAGACACCGCAGGCTCTCGAACGCATTTTTTGGGCAAAGGGACTGCAGTCAGTTCTAGGTCTTGACTCGTGCATTGTCGCGACAACAGATTCTAGGCCGGATGTTCGCGAGTTTGGCCTCCAACACAATGTCCGGGTATTGGATGGTAAGTTCCTTTCGCGACTAACTAATAGCGCACGCAGCCACAAAGAGCGCATCACCGAGGAAGACTTCCTTGCGGATCTTGAATCGGGCTCTCTAGGCCGATTGAGTGGTGACTGGCGTGGCAGGTATGAGGAAAGCAAATCTCGCCTGCTTCACTCCTTGAACTTCGACGGATGCAACGCTTGGCTTGAAGACATCGAATATTTGTTGACCCAAATCGCCTCCGGCAATCGGGCATGGAGACTCTTCTATGCCTCATGCTCGCATTTCATGATCGCGATGGACTTCATCCTCAGAGAATTCATTGCTGAGGATCAGGAGCAACGCCGTCAGATCATCGAACGCGGAATACGCTACGGCGTATCAGGGCAGGCTTTCACGGAGAAGGTCGGTCGCATGGCGGCAGCACTGGTGGAGGGCGTCGCGGCTCAACCTGGCCTCGCTGATACGCTGCAACAGGAGCTTCAGCAACAGGCCAGTAACGTCAAAGCCGATCTGTTGGCCGAGTTCTTTGCCAGGAACCTAACGGGGTCAGCGGCGTTCGATGTGGCCCTTGCGTTAGAGTCCGCAGCCTTTTCGCCCCAAGCTCCCACGCCATCCGCGCTGCCTTCACAGGCGCAGGCAGTGGTTGGAGTGATCGCTGATTTTTGCGGCGTAGATCGAAAGATTGCGCTCGCCTAACGCGCAGGCGAGCGATTGGAACTGAGAGATGCCATGCCCCGCCGCAAGGGGCGGGGCGCGGTAGGCGGCCGTCAGGCTGCCTTGGGTTTGCTACGCGACCAGATCAGGTCGTGCGTGCCGTCCTCGTTCTCGATCAGGCGGGCATAGACCGTCGCGGGGAACGAAGGGTCATCGAGTGAAACCGACAGGTACGGACGGTCGGCCTGGCTGGTTTTCTTCCACGCCGCGCCGATCTCGTGGCCGGCCGCCTGAAGGTGGAAGTCGGGGGCGTTCTCGGTGTCGCCCTTGTCGTTGGGAACCAGCTTGACCTTGACGTTGAGCGTCAGGGTGCGGAGCGTGCCGGTGAAGCCGTCTTTCTCTGCGATGAAGGTGCCGATGTTAGCCATGATGTTTCTCCTTTCGGGTTGAACAAGGTCGCGCCAGTGCGTCCTTGTTGTGATCCGTCCGGCGGGGGATGGGCTGGCCGCACCGCTTGCGGTCGAAGCGCAGCGGAGAGCCTGGAAGCGAAAAGAATTTGTCCCGCGAGGAATGCGCGCAGCGCAGGGGAAATTGTTTTCGCTGGAAGGTTGCGACCATCAAGCCCAAGGCGCAGCCGCCCCCCCGCCAGGATTCACAACAAGACAAGGACGTACAGGCCGACCGCCCCCGAATGGAGACATGGCCGACTCGGCATCCCCGCGCGACGGCTTCACCGGCTTGCGCCCTGACGCGGGCAAGGCCAACCACCAAGGACAAGGGCGAGAACGCGCCTGCCGTCGCAGGCGGCAACGTGCTTGAGGCGTGGCGTGGAAGCTCCATAGGCATGGCCGTGCGGCGTGTCGGTGAACCGTCCTTCGTGACGACCAGGCAGCGAACTGCCAGCGTCGGGGACGGCACGCTTTCGCACAACCTGCCGCAGCAAACCTGAGCGTAGCCCTACAAGCCTCGCCCATTGCAGCGGGGCGCTGTCTAAGCACCGGCGGCGCGATGCGCCGGCGCACTTGCCGGCTTCTTGGGTTTCTCGCGCACAAGGCTGCTTGTGCGCGGCCCCTTCGCCGCCTGCCCGAAGGCGGCGAAGGGGCGTTTTGGCTTGGGCCTTGAATCCGAGCGCGGCTACCGCCGCGCCCGGATTCTTGACCGCCAGCTCCAAGGCGGAACGGCCTGGAGCTGGTGCGAATGGGGGGAGTCCTTCGTTTCGACAGCATGAAGCGCCCCGGTCGGAACCGGAGCGCCTATCTGCGGTGCAGGGTCACGCGGCCAATGCCTCGGCCGGTTCATCCGCCACGGCGGCAGCTTCTCCCGTACCGTCCTGCTCCGTGCCTGCTTCCGGCATTACCTCTTGCGGGCCTTCGGTGCGGAAGATGGCGGGCATCCAGCCGGTGCCATCGGCCAGCCGTTCGGCTTCGCTGGCACTGTCGGCCTTCTTCAACTTCGCCAGCCGGGTCACATGCTCCGGTGCAAACTCGCCCACGGCTTCCAGAATCGCGGCTTTCGGCACATGCCGGAAATAACCCTCATTGGGGTTCTAGGGATTTTCCGTCCAAATGCGACATTCAGACTGCTAAGTGATTGATTTATTGTGACTGGCTATGTGAAGCGCCAAAAAAGTAATACCCCTCTGGAGGCCGCGGACGGCGTGGCCTCCAGAGCACTTTGTCGTTTTTGGACGGAAAATCCCTAGAACCCCATGCTGAGGGTATTTGCAATACTGTATATACGTACATATACTTGCAATCACTATCATCAGGAGGGCGCCGCGATGGCCGTTGAGATCAAGTATGTTGTGGTACGTGGGGGAGTGGAGAAGATGACCTTTGCCAGCAAGAAAGAGGCGGATGCCTATGACAAACTGCTGGACACCGCCGATGAGCTGATGACACTGCTGGCGGGTGCGCCGGTCGCGCTTGCACCGGAGCAGCAGGAGAGTCTGGCCTTTTATCTGGCCGAGCAGCGGGATCAGTTGCAGCAGGTATTGCGCGGTGGAAAAGGGCAGGGGAATTCCCCCAAAGAAGACAAGCTGGATACTGAACTGCCAAAGGGGAAGCCCCTGAAGAGCGTGGCTTGAGACGAAAGGGCGGGGAAGGGGATGTGAGGCAGAATCCACTTTCTCATTCATGAAAAGTGCAACTTAAGTCATTGTCACGCCTCTTTTCCCCGAGAATTTTCCAACCACACCGCATATTTATTGAATATGCCGATTGCTCGTTATCATGGGGTATCACAGCAAGATGCCTCAGGTCGTTGCCCCCAAGGCGCACTGCAACCCCTGATGCCGATAACCCCATTTATCGGCATCAGGGGGGTGCGGCCCCGTTCAAAACATTCAACCGACATCACACACCATCATGACTCATCCAGCACTTCCACCCGCCATGCCACTGTTCGATAGCGTGGACCACCTTGAGGCGGGCAATCCCCAGGTCAACCAGTACCTCGCCACCCTGAGTCTTGGCAAAGTCCCCGACGCGGGGATCGTGTATGAGCTGGCCGTCGACTGGCTGCTGGAGCAGCGCCACAGCGAAAACAACTACAAGACCTATCGCAGTGAGCTGACCACTTTTTTGCACTGGTGTTTTTGCGAGGTGGCCATCAGCCCCAGGGATCTCACCAGGCGCATCATGATGCGCTATCTCGACTATTGCCAGGCGCCACCGTCCAGACTGATTGCCTACCGCAACGTCGCCCAGTTCGTGCTCGACAAGGAGTGGGGGGAACGGTTGCCAAACCCCCTGTGGCGTCCGTTTCTTGGCAAGCGGGAACTGGGCCGGGAGCTACCGTATCGACTGAGTGAGCAGGCGATGAAGACAAAACTCGCCATTTTGTCCGCCTTCTTCCAGTTTCTCATCCAGGAGGAGTACATGGATCGCAATCCGGCTCTCCTGCTGCAGCGGGTTAAACGTGCGGGCCCCCAGGAGGCTGGTGAAGACGCGCAATCCTTCACTGAGCTGCAATGGTCTTATGTGATGCAAGCCGCCGAACAGCTCGCTGCCGAATGCCCGGCACAACATGAGCGCAGCCGCTTTCTCATCTGTCTGATGTATGCCTGTTATCTGCGGATTTCCGAGGTGGCGGCCAGGCCGGGTTTCAGCCCCGTCATGGGCCAGTTTCGACGTGACGCCAAAACGGGCGTCTGGGGTTATGACATTCCCCGCAGCAAAGGCGGTAAACGTCGCACCGTGGCCGTTTCTCAGGCTCTGCTCGAAGCCCTGACTCGCTATCGTACCTTTCTTGGCCTTTCGCCACTGCCGGCCCCCGGCGAGCAGACCCCGCTGTTCGTACGCCACAAGGCGGCGGCCCATGGCCGCGAACAAGGCGAACTCAATGCCAATCTGGGTATCCGCCAGCTTCGAGACCTGGTAATGGCGGTATTTGAACAGGCCGCAAGCCTCGCCGAACAAGACGGTTTTGATCAGGATGCCGCTGAAATGCGAACCCTGACGCCGCACTCCATTCGCCATACCGGTATCACCCATGACATCAATCTGCACGGCCGGCCTTTATCCCACGTACAAGCCGATGCGGGACACGACAGCATCGACACCACCTCCAAGTACCTGCACACCGGCAACCGGGAACGTCACGAGAGTGCCAGCCGCAAGCCGCTGGATCACTTGCTCGACCAGAACCGTACATATGACTGATAACCAATGGTGAACAATAAAACTGCACTCATAACCAAGACACGGGACCTAAAGGCAATCCTTGATTGATTATGCCCTGGGACTCATAAAATACGACACTGCGCATAATGTATATTATGTTAAATGATATATCTTGGTATTCTGTCACCCTCAACCGAACTGTGTATAATGGTGGCAATTGATCCTATCCCCGACCGGATGTCTTAAGTGGCTGAATTAACATCAGAACAATTAAAACCCGCTTTCTCGATTGAGCAGTTCCCCACACTTGGCGAACTCGACCCCATGCCGTTTGCCGCCCTGCAACCCAGAGCGATTTCGGGTATCAAACGGCTGGCCAGTTTTGATGGTGACTGCCCGGTCATGATCCTCAACGGTTTCCCCGGTGCAGATTACGAGAATGTCTGCCAGACCCTGATCGCCTCTTCGAATGGCAAGGATGGCGACCTGTTCGATCTCTGTTATACCGAGAATCTCAACAACCCTTTCAAGCCCATCTGGCTGCGCCTGCAACCGGGCTCGGGTTTCGAGTTCTGCGAAATGGTCGGTGAGCTGCTCAAGCTGATGAGCCACCATCTCGACGCCGAGCGGCTGGTCACCCGGATCATCCGCAAACAGAACAACGACCCCAAGATCGTGGATTTCCTCTCCGATCTGGCCGCCCATGTCGCCCAGGGCCTCGAGTTCCAGCACCCGGTGCTAATCAACCTGCTGATCCATCATGAGGATCAGCAAGCCCCTGTCGTCTACGGCCGTGACCTGAACTGGGATACCTTGTTCGGCTCCATCAACTATCAGACGGAACAAGGCTCCGTTTACGCCAACCAGCACCTTTTGGAACCTGGTCTGCTGCGGGAAGCCAACGGTGGTTACCTGATACTTCAGCTCGATGAGCTGCTGGATCAGCCTCATCTCTGGTTCAAGCTCAAAAACGCCATGCAAAAAGGCGAGCTGGACTGGAATGCCTATCAGGAAGGCAAGACGCTGACGCCGTTCTTCACCCCGGAAGCGACCCCCATCCGGTTCAAGTTGATCCTGGTCGGTGACAGGCTGGACGTGGCGGAATTCCAGATGCTGGACAGGGACATGGCGGAGCGCATCTTCCTGCGTGCCGATCTGGTCTCCGAAGTGAACATCGAGGAAGATCTCCCCGCCTTCCTGCAATATCTCGCCTGGCTGCGAGCGCGCTGGGCGCTGCTGGATTTCACGCCAAGTGCCCTCCTCGCCCTCTGTCGCCATGCCAGCCGCCTGTGTGACCACCAGGAGTGGCTATCCCTCTCCGAGGTACAGCTCGGCGCCATCATGCGCATGGCCGACAGCCTGGCCCGCGAGCTGGAAGCGACCTGCGTCACTGACGAACATATCCTGCTCGCCCTGGAAGAGCAGGATTACCGCCTCAACTATCTGGTGGAGCAATCGGATCAGGGTGTCATCGACGGCCAGATCCTGCTGCAGACCGACGGTGAAGAGGTTGGCCAGATCAACGGCCTTTCCGTCATCCAGGTGGCCGGCCATCCCTATGACTTCGGGGAGCCGGTACGCCTCACCGCGACCGTCCACCTCGGGGATGGCGATGTGGCTGACATCGAGCGCAAGGCGGAGCTCGCCGGTCACATTCACGCCAAGGCCATGATGATCATCCACGGCTACCTCTCCAACAAGTTCGGTGCAGAGAACCCCTCGCCGCTCTCGGCCAACCTGGTGTTCGAGCAGTCATACCACGAGATCGATGGTGACAGCGCCTCCCTGACCGGCCTGTGTGCCCTCCTCTCCGCCCTCGCCCGCCAGCCCATCTATCAGCACTTCGCCGTGACCGGTGCGGTCGACCAGTTCGGCAATGTGCAGGCCGTTGGCGGCGTGAACGAGAAGATTGAGGGCTTCTTCCGGGTGTGCAAGATCCACGGTCTCACCGGCAAGCAAGGCATTCTGCTGCCCGGCACCAACGCCCAGCAGCTCAACCTCTCTGATGAAGTGATCGCGGCAGTAGAGGCCGGCCAGTTCCACATCCACCCGGTGGATCACGTGGAAGAGGCTATCGAGCTGCTCACCGGCTGCGTTGCTGGCGAACCGGACATGCCGGATACCCTGTTTGGTCGCATCCAGGAGAGACTTGACGAACTCAATGGCACGGCAACCAAGAGTGGCGGCCTGCTGCGCAGCCTGCTGGATCGGCTGCTTGGCCGTTAAATGAAGTGATCGGAGTTGTTTAGCGAACAGCTGTAAGCTAAATTGGCCCGGCTTTGACCCATATGAAGGATAAACAGCGTGACCCTAGATAACGACACCACTGATCCCCGCCTCTCCCTGTGCGAACAAGGCAAAGAGTCCTTTACCCGTGAAGAGTTGCTTGCCTGCAGCCGTGGCGAATTATTTGGTGAAGGTAACAGCCAGCTGCCCGCCCCCAACATGCTGATGATGGATCGCATCGTCAAGATCAACGACCATGGCGGCGAGCACGGCAAGGGTGAAATCCTGGCTGAACTCGATATTACGCCGGATCTCTGGTTCTTCGACTGCCACTTCCCCGGCGATCCCGTCATGCCCGGCTGCCTGGGCCTGGATGCCATGTGGCAACTGGTCGGCTTCTTCCTGGGCTGGAAAGGGGGTCCTGGCAAAGGACGTGCGCTGGGTGTCGGTGAAGTCAAGTTCACCGGCCAGATCCTGCCGACGGCCAAGAAGGTCACCTACAAGATCACCTTCAAGCGCGTCATCAACCGCAAACTGGTCATGGGCATTGCCGATGGCGTCGTGGAAGTGGATGGTCGCCCCATCTACAGCGCCACCGATCTGAAAGTGGGCCTGTTCAAAGACACCACCGCATTCTGATCCTGCTCCTGGGTGAGCAGAGACAACGTAAAGGGGCCACGATGGCCCCTTTCCTTTTGTAATGAGTGATGAAGTATCGGTTACTTCATGAAGAGGCCTGAGCCTCGCCCTTCCATGGCATCGCGCCAACCACCAAGCCAATGGCCCCTTGCATCCAGGCACTGGTACGGACACGCTTCTTTCTGTTTGCCGACTACGCCAGCCTGATAACCACGAGCGCGAGCTCTCTCCAGACGGTCCCGTTTCTGTCTCTTCATCATCTACGACCCTCTTCGTGGAACAAAAAAAGCGACCAGTTTTTCACCGGTCGCCTTCATTTTTACCCCAGGGGGGAGGCAGGGTCAAACAAAAAATTCCATGCTATTCAGGGGTTGTGACACAAGATACTGAACTGCATTAATTTTTGATGACACTTATTTATCGCTGATAGCGACGCAGCCAGGCAAAGGGCAGCGCCAGCAGAGTCAACCAGAACAGGCTGCCGCCACCGCCCTCGCCACCATCCTGACCGGTCTGGTTGTTGACCGGCGCATTGCTGACCACATAGCTGGCCGGGGCATTGCCCTGATAATCCGCCACGGCCGGCGTCAGTTTGACGGCGACCACGGTGGCGTTGGCGCGTTTGTTGAGGTCGCTCTCGCTGTCATAGCGATACGCCGTCGCGGCAATGGTGCCGTCGCTGCTGATGCCGCTGGCGTAAGCGATGTGATAGTACTTGCCGTTCTGGGCACACTGCTTGTTGCCGGCGTCATCCTTGCCACAGATGAGATCGTTCAGATACCAGCTGTTGGCCGGGGCGGCCGCGTTCAGCAGGAAGGCTTCCTGCATGCGGTTGGTGCCATTGACCACTGGTTGGGTCTGATGGCGGGAGTCGCGCCAGCCGACCACCATGTTGTGCTCGTTGATGGCGGCCGCTTCCGAGCCTGCCCCCGAGACCGGCTTGTCCTGGAGAGGAAGGCTGGCCGCCGTACCCGGCTTGCTCAGGTTGAACAGGAACATCTCCACCGGGCGGTTCTGTCCCTTGTTGATGCGATAGCGCTGGTTGCCGATCACGTAGCCGTTGTCGTTGACGGCCACGGCCCAGCTGTGTTGCAGCTTGGCATCGTCCTTGCCAGGCTCGCCATCCGGCAGCGGGATGATCTTGGTGGTGCCCACGGTGCCGGTAGCCGTATCCAGGGTCCAGTAGCTGGCGAGGTTGCGACCATCCAGATCACCGGTGCCCACCTCGCCGGTGGAGCTGTAGCCCACGCCGTAGAGGGTGCCGTTGTACTTGGCCACGCCCAGTGCAGAGGCGGTTTGCAGCACCTCGTCACGCTGATGGCCATAGGTGCCGGCCTGCATCAACTTGTTGAACCCGCCCGAGCTGTTGAGCAGCCAGAAGCTCGCCTGGGTATCGACCCCGGGGCAGTAGCGGAAGTCACCGTACTGGCTGTCATTGCCCGTCTCGAAACACCACTTGTAGAAGTCACCGCCCACCTTGTGGCGATACTTGTCGCTGGCCGCGGTACCGGTCACCAGATACTGACCGTTGTCCAGCTTCTTGATGGAAGTGGGTACGCTCAGGCCGTGGGTGCTGGCCGCATCCTTGAGCTCGACCGGGTTGCCGTCATTGACCACGGCAAAGGCGGTGCGCAGCTTGCCATTCATCTTGTAACCGACCCGATCCTCCGGGACATCCCCGAGGGCCGTCACCAGGCCATCAACCTCGGAGCTGGTCACGTAGCCCAGGTTGCTGCGTTGATCCACCTTGTCCAGGAAGTCGCGACGCCACTGGTAGGCAAAGCCCGAGTTGTCGCTCCAGAAGGAGTTGCAGACCGAGTTGGAGAGCATGCAACCCTGCTCGAAACGGAAACGATCCACCAGGAAGTCGGCAAACCGCACGGTGGAGAAGTATTCCGCCATGTTGTTTTTGGTGTTGAGCCCGATGAGGCCGTTGGCATCGCCGCTGATCCCGCTGGCATAGCCTTTGACTTCGTCATCGACGATGGTGAAAAAGGAGCTTTGTGCCGCCTGCGCGTTGAGGCTGGCGCCGACCAGGATGGCCAGCATGGATAATTGCTTTTTCATCTACTTCCTTAGTCTTGATGTTTCAACGCTTCCAACTCCTCCCAACGGGAGAAGGCGTGTTCCAATGCGGCCTCTGCCGCATTCAATGCATCCAGTTTGGGCTGGGTCTGCTCTGCTGGCAGAGAGAAGAAACCGGGGTGGTTAATCTCGGCCTGCAGGGCATCGAGTTCCATTTCCAACTGTTCCAGCCGGGCTGGCAGATTATCCAGCTCCAGTTGCAACTTGTAAGAGAGTTTTCGTGTTTTTTTCGCAGGCTCCGCTGCCGACGCGACAGGCTCTGCCACCTTGACCGGGGCCGGCTTGGCCGTCTGTTGGGCGGCCTGCAGGGCTCGTGTGGCCATCATGTCGGCGTAGCCCCCGACATAATCGCTGATCCGACCATCCCCTTCAAACAGCCAGCAGCCGGTCACGGTATTGTCGATGAAACGGCGATCGTGGCTGACCAGCAGCAGGGTCCCCGGGTAATCGGTGAGCAGCTCTTCCAGCAATTCCAGCGTTTCGACATCCAGGTCGTTGGTTGGTTCATCCAGAATCAACAAGTTACTGGGCTTGAGGAAGAGTTTGGCCAACAGTAGACGGTTTTTCTCGCCCCCTGACAAGGCCTTGACCGGGGTGCGCGCCCGCTTGGGCTCGAACAGGAAGTCCTGCAGGTAGCCGAGGATGTGGCGGGAGCGGCCGCGAACCATCACCTCCTGCTTGCCCTCCCCCACGTTGTCCACCACCGTCTTCTCGGGGTCGAGCTGCTCACGATATTGATCGAAGTAGGCCACTTCCAGGTTGGTCCCCTGGCGCACCGAGCCACGGCTCGCCTCGAGCTGACCCATCAGCAGCTTGATCAGGGTCGACTTGCCGCAGCCGTTGGGGCCCACCAGAGCAATCTTGTCCCCGCGCAGCACCTGCAGATCCAGTCCCTGGAACAGGGTGCGATCACCAAAGTCCAGCCCCAGCCCCTCGGTCTCGAACACCAGCTTGCCGGAGCGGCCCGCCTCGTCCAGTTGCAGCTTGGCCTTGCCCTGCAGTTCCCGGCGCTGGGTGCGCTCCATGCGCATCGCCTTGAGGGCCCGCACCCGTCCCTCGTTGCGGGTACGACGCGCCTTGATCCCCTGGCGCACCCATACCTCTTCCTGGGCCAGCTTGCGGTCAAACTCGGCGTTTTTCAGCTCCTCGACCCGCAGCCACTCCTCCTTGCCTTGCAGATATTCGTCATAGTTACCGGGCCAGGAGGTGATCACGCCGCGATCGAGATCGATGATCCGGGTCGCCAGCTTGTGGATGAACTCCCGGTCGTGGGAGATGAAGACGATGGCGCCGCGAAAATCCTTGAGGAACTCTTCCAGCCAGTTGATGGCATCGATGTCCAGGTGGTTGGTCGGCTCGTCCAGCAGCAACAGATCCGGGTCACACGCCAGGGCGCGGGCCAGAGCCACCTTGCGCAGCCAGCCGCCAGACAGACTGTCGAGCGTCACATCAGGGTCGAGATCAAGCAGGGTCAGCACCTGATTGATGCGGGTCTCGTACTGCCAGCCGTTCTGATAGTCGAGCTGCTCCTGCAACTGGCTCATGGTGCGAATGTTGGCATCGGAAGGGTCGTGCGCCAGGGCGTGGGAGACATGGTGGTACTGCTTGAGCAGCTCCCCTACCCCGGCCAGCCCTTCTGCGGCGTAATCGAACACGGTGATCTCGCTCGAGGCGGGCGGATCCTGCTCGAGGCGGGTCACTTTCAAATCTTGTTGCAACACCAGACGGCCGTCGTCCAGCGGCAGTTCGCTGGCAATCACCTTCATCAGGGTAGACTTGCCCGCCCCGTTGCGACCCACCAGACAGAGGCGCTCGCCCCGCTCTATGGTGAGCTCGGCATGGTCGAGCAGCGGAAAATCACTGAACGACAGGGACGCGCCGTGCAATGTCAAAAGAGCCATGTTTGTTCCTTGTTGCTTATGAAAAAACGGGCGGCAGCGTGAGTCTGCCCCCGTTTTGTCGTCAAATCCTGCTCACCCCTGTACCAGCCAGCCTTGCAGCTCCCCCAGGGTAAAAGGCCAGCCCAGCTCCCGGCCGGCACTGTCTTGCAGCACCGGGATGCGCACCCGGTAAGCCTCGAGCCAGGCCTCCTCCTCCAGGATGTCGCAACGGCGGGTCTGCGCGGCCATCCCGGCCTGTTCCACCAGCGTCCACGCCTGTTCGCACAGGTGGCAGCCGTCGGTGTGAAACAGGGTCAGCATCAGCCTTGTGCCTCGGCGTGGGTGATGATCCAGCAGTTGTGGATATGCTGGTTGCGCTCGAAGTCCTTGGGCCGGGTCTTGTTCGTGATGTTCTGCGCCTTGAGACCGATGGCGTCAAGGCCGGCCAAGTCCATCTTGAAGTGGCGCTTGTTGTTGGAGAAGACCAGGGTGCCGTCCGCCGCGAGCAGGCGCTTGAGGTGCTGCATCAACAGCAGGTGATCCCGCTGCACGTCGAAGCTCTCGTCCATCCGCTTGGAGTTGGAGAAGGTGGGCGGATCGATGAAGATGAGGTCGTACTGTTCGTCCGCCTCGGAGAGCCACTTCAGGCAGTCCGCCTGCACGAACTTGTGCTCGCGGCCCACCAGCGAGTTGAGGCGCATGTTGTCCTGGGCCCAGTTGAGGTAGGTGCGCGACATGTCCACCGTGGTGGTTTCGCGGGCGCCGCCGAGCCCCGCGTGCACGGTGGCACTGCCGGTGTAGGCGAAGAGGTTCAGGAAGCGCTTGCCCCGAGCCATCTGGCCCAGCATGCGGCGGGTCTGGCGATGGTCGAGGAAGAGGCCGGTGTCCAGATAGTCGTAGAGGTTGACCCAGAGGCGTGCACCGTACTCCTGAACCTCCATCCGGTGCTGCTCTTCGGAGAGCTTCTGGTACTGCTGTTTGCCTTCCTGGCGCTCGCGCACCTTCAGGATCACCTTCTCGCCGTCCATGCCGGTCACCTTGATGGCGGCCTGCACCATGTCCAGCAGACGCTGGCGGGTCTTCTGGGCGGGAATGTCCTTGGGCGCCGCGTACTCCTGTACCACCAGATAATCCTGATAGCGGTCGATGGCAGCGTTGTACTCCGGCAAGTCCGCGTCATAGAGGCGGTAGCAATCGAGGTTCTCCTTGCTCGCCCATTTCTCGAGGGTCTTCAGATTCTTGCGCAGACGGTTGGCAAAGTCCTGGGCCACCTCTTTCTGGGAAGCGACGGCATCGAGGGCGATCTGATAGTTGCGCAGCTGGCACTCGAGGGCGCCGTTGAACAGGCGATACTGCTTGTCGGCACGCAAGCGCAGGCAGCTCAGGAGTTCGGGAGAGGCGGAGAGAATGGTGACCTTCCACCCCTGGAAGCCGCGGCGCAGGGCATCGCCAAGGGCCTGATGCACTTCCAGCAACGCCGGGAATTCACCGAGACGCTCGCCATAGGGCGGGTTGGAGATGAGCATGCCGACCTGACGGCTCTCTCCTTCCACAGCCGGCATCGGCAGCGGATTTTCCAGCTTGGTGACATCGGCCTGCTTGAAGGTAATGAGATGGGCCACGCCGGCGGCCTTGGCGTTGTCACGGGCCTTCATCAGGACCCGGGTATCCGCATCGCAACCGAACAGTTTCACCTCGCAGCGCTGCATGCCGCGCTTGGCACGCACCTGGGCTTCCATCATCAGACTCTGCCACAGTTCACCATCGTGTTGCAGCCAGCGATCGAAACCGAAGCGCTCACGGCGCAGCGCAGGCGCCATGTCGGCAACGATGAAGGCCGCTTCAATCAGCAGGGTACCGGAGCCGCACATGGGGTCCATCATGGGCTCGCCAGCCCAGCCGCTGCGGGCAATCATGGCCGCAGCCAGGTTCTCTTTGAGGGGCGCCTCGCCGGTGCCCTGGCGATAGAAGCGCTGGTGCAGCGCCGGGCCTGACAAGTCCAGCGTGATATTGGCCTTGCCTTTGCCAAGGTGCGCCATGATGCGAATGTCCGGAGACTTCTTGTCCACATCCGGGCGCACGTGGCCGCGCTTGGTGAAGCGATCGACGATGGCGTCCTTGATCTTCAGGGCGCCGTACTGGGTATTGCGAATGGAGGCGTTGGTACCGGTAAAGTCCACCGCGATGGTGGCGGTACCGGAGAAGTGCTCCTCCCAGGGAATGGTATGAGCCCCGAGGTAGAGGTCCAGATCGTCGTTCATCTGGAACTCGGAGAGCACCAGCACGATACGGGAGGCAAAGCGGCTCCACAGACAGGCCTTGTAGCCGATGGCCAGTTCGCCCTTGAAGTGGACGCCGGCCACGGTCTCACGGACCTGCTCCGCACCCAGATTGGTCAGCTCGACGGCCAGCAGGTTTTCCAGCCCCTTGGGGCAGGTTGCAAAAAATTCTTTCATCACGCTCACGGGGATGCCATAAAAATAGTGCCGCATTATACCTTATCGGCCCGCGCTCGGCACTCGAACCTTGGACAAAGGCGCCATATAAACGGCAAGAGGCGCGGCAGACTCTCCCCTCCCCCCTTGCGGGCGACAGGATCCCGCTCTTGGCTGGCAGCTGTCTACCATCACATTCGTAAAGAATTCGAAAATCTTGCCAGGACCAGGCAGAAAATGGTCGTGACGACCAGACGAAGGAAAAAGACAAATAATGGAACAAGAGAGAGACTGTGCGCTTAAATATCAGACCAATATAGCAGGCCTATAACAGACTTATTCGTCGCCATATAACGGCCCCATCGTCAGCCCACTTCCCGATATTGTGTCTGTGCCCGGACTCTGGCTTGCATCCGGTTATTCATCACCTTGATCACGGCAAAGCGCGGCAGCGTCTTGCTGTTGGTCAGCACCAGTTCGTCGGTCAGGTTCAGGCAAACGCTCGCCTGATCGCCGGCTTCGATGACCATGAATTCCCCCCGACCGTGGGGAGTATCCATCCACACCAGGGATCCCATCTCTGGAATAACATGAGCCTGCTGTTCATGAAAGAACCAGCTTTGCGGCATCAGGGGTTTATAAAAACGGCTGACGGCGATGGCATTGAGGACCAGCTGGACCTGGTGGGGCGTACTCCAGTCGAGTTCAGCGGCCTTGTCCATCAACTGGTAATAGAGGGCGGCATCATCCACACAAAAAGGCTGGGTGGTGAAAGAACAGGGAACAAGTTGTCGACCTTTATATTCGGTGGCAAATATCATGCGATCGGACAAATCCAGCATCAGGCGATCATCCTGAGCGTCATAATGCCACTGCCAATTGTCATTGGGTTGAATACACATGGTGGTGCCCTTATCTAAGCCGTCCCTCGACTTTATTCCATGTCGAGAATTTGAGCAACGTTAAATAAGGGCAACCGGTTATTTTTTAAATATGGGTAACGATCTCTTTGACCAGACTCGGCCCTTTATAAATAAAGCCGCTGTAAATCTGGACAAGACTGGCACCCGCTGCCAGTTTTTCCCGAGCCGCCATGGCGCTGTCGATACCACCCACACCGATAATGGGCAGGGCGCCGTCGAGGGCCTTGGCCAGGTGGCGAATCACCTCGGTGCTCTTGTGCTGGAGCGGACGACCGCTGAGCCCGCCAGCCTCTGCGGCATGGGGCATGTCATATATCATCTCCCGCTCCAGAGTGGTATTGGTGGCGATGACACCGTCAATACGGTTCTTGATCAAAGAGGCGGCTACCTGATCTATTTCATCGAGTGACAGATCCGGGGCAATTTTCACGGCCAGCGGCACATACTTTTTATATTTCTCGGCCAGCTCCTGTTGACGCTGTTTCAATGCGGCCAGCAGTTCATCCAGTGCATCGCCATATTGCAATTGACGCAGACCCGGGGTGTTTGGCGAGGAAATATTGACCGCAATATAACCGGCGTGGTCATACACCTTGTCCATGCAGAGAAGGTAATCATCCTTGCCCTGCTCGATGGGGGTGTCCTTGTTCTTGCCGATATTGATGCCGATCACTCCCTGATATTTGGCCTCTTTCACCTTGGCCACTAGGTGATCGACTCCCTTGTTGTTGAATCCCATGCGATTGATGATCCCCTCGGCCGGGATCACCCGGAAGAGACGAGGCTTGTCATTGCCGCTCTGGGGTCTGGGGGTCACGGTACCGACCTCGATGAAACCGAACCCCATGGCGCCGAAGGCATCGATGCACTCCCCGTCTTTATCCAGACCGGCGGCCAACCCCACCGGATTGGCAAAATTAAGCCCCATGACGGTGACGGGGCGTTTGGGCAGAGAATGGCGGAAGAAACAATCAAGCGGGGTACCGAGAAGGCGGGGCAAATATTTGATGGAGAGATCGTGAGCCTGCTCCGGATTGAGTTTGAACAGGAAATGCCTGGCGAGTGGGTACAGCATGCTTGCTCCTTAAAAAAAGCCCCGGCAACTGGCCGGGGCTTTTGGGGTTATGCCGAGGTTCGGCAATTCAACTGGAGCAGGTTCAACTCTCGCAAGGCCACCGAGAACTTGGCGAACTCGTGCGTGCTCGTGGTCTTGAAGTCGGCCAACATGTGGGTCCAACGGGACAAGAGTTGCTCATGCTCCGAAATCCAGTCGGCCAGTATGGTAGCGCATTCCCCCTGCTCTTTGCACCCTTCCAGTACCACGGAGGTGAGGCTGCGTTGCTGCCAGTCCAGATCTTCGCGGAAGGAGGCCCGCGCCATCGCCTGCCAGTGGTTGCCCACCGGCTGATGGTTGATCTGTTCGAGGAACCAGTGCAGATCCAGCTTGGCACCCAGGCGGTAGTAGACGTTGGCAACCCGCAGGATGTCGGTCTTGTGCTCCGCGGCAATCTGCGCCAGATCCAGGCAGGAGAAGAGGCTGCTCATGTGGGCCACGCGACGGGCGATGGCCTCCGGCACCTGTTTCTCCATCAGGGCGGCGACCGCCTGGCTGTGTTCGGCCACTTCGCTCTCGTCCATTACCTCATAAAGGTGCTGACTCAGGGTCTCGAAGGCCGGGCGGAAGAAGGCGATGTTCTCGCCGATGCTCCAGCTGCGGTTGCGGGCGCGCAGGAACCAGCGGGTGGCGCGGCGTACGATGCGGCGGCTGTAGAACATCAGCTCGAGCTGGGTCTGGGCATCCACCCCGTTGTCACACCCTTCGATGTCACGCCACAGGGCGCCGAGGCCGAACACTTCCCGGGCCATGGCGAAGCAGCAGACCACTTCCGCCACCGAGGCACCGGTCTCGTCCTTCATCCGGCTGGCGAAGTTGAGCCCCATGTCGTTGACCAGCATGTTGGCCACCCGGGTCGCGATGATCTCGCCTCGCAGCGGGTGCTGGGCCAGGGCAGCGCCAAATTGCTGCTGCAACTGGGTCGGGAAACTGGTGACCAGCATGTTGGCGAGGAAGGGCTCTTCGGTTACTTCCGGGCAGTTGAGCTGCTCTTTGAGCACCATCTTGCCGTAGGCCACCAGCACCGCCAGCTCGGGACGGGTCAGCCCCTGCCCTGCCGCCATCCGCTCGGAGAGCTCCTCGTCGGAGGGGAGGAACTCGAGCGCCCGGTCCAGCTTGCCTTCCCGCTCCAGCCCCTGGATGAAGCGCTGCTGCTCTTTCAGCTGCTCAGCACCACGGAAGGCGGTCACCGAGATGGATTGTGACTGGCGATAGGCGTTGGTGATGACCACCTGGGCCACCGCATCCGTCATATCGTAGAGCATCTGGTTGCGCTGCTTGAGAGTCAGATCCCCGGCGGCCACCAGTTGGTTGAGCAGGATCTTGATGTTGACCTCGTTGTCGGAGCAATCCACCCCGCCCACGTTGTCGGTGAAGTCGGTGTTGATGCGACCACCCTGGCTCGCGTACTCCACCCGGCCAAGCTGGGTGAAGCCAAGATTGCCACCCTCGCCCACGATGCGGGCACGCAGGTCACGACCATTGACCCGCAGCACGTCGTTGCTGCGATCCCCGACGTCGGCGTCGCTCTCGCGGGCGCTCTTCACATAGGTGCCGATGCCGCCGTTCCAGAGCAGGTCCACGTTCAGACAGAGCAGGGCCTTGATCAGCTCGTTCGGCGCCATGCTGGCCTTGTCAGTGCCGAGCAGGGTCTGCATCTCGGGGCTCAGCTTGATGGACTTGGCCGAGCGCAGGAAGATGCCGCCCCCCTTGGAGATGAGCTCACGGTTGTAGTCATCCCAGCTCGAGCCCGGCAGCTCGAACAGGCGCTTGCGCTCGACGAAGCTCCTGGCCGCATCCGGGGTCGGGTCGACGAAGATGTGCATGTGGTTGAAGGCGCCCACCAGCTGGATGTGCTCGGAGAGCAGCATGCCGTTGCCGAACACGTCGCCGGCCATGTCCCCAATACCCACGCAGGTGAAGTCGGTGGTCTGGCAGTTGATGCCAATCTCACGGAAGTGGCGCTTGACCGATTCCCAGGCGCCGCGGGCGGTGATGCCCATCTTTTTGTGGTCATAGCCCACCGAGCCGCCGGAGGCAAACGCATCGCCGAGCCAGTGGCCGTATTCGAGGCTTATCTCGTTGGCGATGTCGGAGAAGGTGGCGGTGCCCTTGTCGGCCGCCACTACCAGGTAGTAGTCATCCTCGTCGTGACGCACCACGGATTTTGGCGGGATCACCTCGCCGCCGATGATGTTGTCGGTCACATCGAGCAGGCCGCGGATGAACAGACGGTAGCAGGCCTTGCCCTCCTCCTGGATGACGGCACGGGGGGCGCCTGCCGGCATCTGCTTGCAATAGAAGCCGCCCTTGGCGCCCACCGGCACAATGACGGTGTTCTTCACCTGCTGGGCTTTCACCAGACCCAGCACTTCGGTGCGGAAGTCCTCCTTGCGATCGGACCAGCGCAGGCCGCCACGGGCCACCTTGCCCCAGCGCAGGTGTACCCCTTCCACTCGCGGGGAGTAGACGAAGATCTCGAACTTCGGCAGCGGCAGCGGCATGTCGGTGATGCTGGAGGGGGCCAGCTTGAAGGAGATGTAGGGCTTGATGTTGCCCGCCTTGTCCAGCTGGTAGTAGTTGGTGCGCAGGGTGGCGTCGATCATCTCCACATAGCGGCGAATGATGCGATCGTCATCCAGGTTGGCGACCTGATCCAGCTTGGCGGCGAGCTGCTCATGCAGCTTGGCGGATGCCTTGGCATCTTGCGATGGCACCTTGGCGTCCTGCTTGCCGGCCGGATCCAGACGCTGTTCGAACAGAGTGAACAGCAGCTCTGCGATATCCGGATAACGGGTCAGGGTCTCCTCGATATAGGACTGACTGAAGGAGACGCCGGTCTGGCGCATGTATTTGGCATAGGCCCGCAGCACGGATACCTGACGACCGGTGAGGCCGGCCCCCAGCACCAGACGGTTGAAGCCGTCATCTTCCAGGGTCTTGTTCCAGATGGCGGCGAAGGCCTGCTGGAAGCGCTGCTGGCTCTGCTCCAGATCGAACGGTTGCTCGCCCCGCAGCAGCATGGAGAAATCGAGGATCCAGAACACCTCGCCGGTGGGGGTCCGTACCTGATACGGGGTCTCGCCGATGACGCGCAGTCCCATGTTTTCCAGCATGGGCAGGACGTCGGAGAGGTGGATGGGTTCGCTTCGGTGGAACAGCTTGAGGCGTACCCGGCGATCGTTCTCCTCCTCCTGGGCGCGGTAGAACAGCATGCCAAGCGGCTCGGCCTCGCTCAATCCATCCAGGGCCATGATGTCCGCGACGGCAGAGCCCGGCAGCACATCTTCCTTGTAGGCACGGGGGAAGGCGGTGCTGAAACGGCGGCGCAGCTCGTTACCGCGGGCCTCGCCATAGTGGGAAAGCAGCACGGAATCCAGGCGGTCATCCCAGCTGCGGGCCGCTTCAATCAGGTTGTTCTGTACTTCGTTCACATCCACATCCACGTTGTTGTTGTTGACCCGCACTATGTAGTGAGTCCGTGCCAGCACGCCCTCGGTGAAGTAGACGTTGAACTCCACATCGATGCTGCTGCCAAAATATTTCTGCAAAATCTGCTGGGTCTTGACCCGCAGCGCCGTGTTGTAGCGCTCCTTGGTGACATAGACCATGCAGGAGAAGAAGCGGCCGTAGACGTCGCGGCGCACGAACAGGCGCAGCATGTCCCGCTCCTGCATCTCCAGCACGCCGAGACCGGTGGCCAGCAGCTCCTCTTCACGGGCCTGGATCAGCTCGTCGCGCGGGTAGGTTTCCAGCACGTTCAGCAGCGCCTTGTAGGCATGAGAGCCCGATTCAAAGCCGGAGGCGGCCATGATGCGCTCGAGGCGGTGGCTGATGAGGGGGATCTGGGTCGCACTGGTGTTGTAGATGGAGGAGGCATACAGGCCGATGAAGCGATCCTCTCCCACCACCTTGCCGTGCTCGTCGAAGCGCTTGATGCCGATGTAATCCACATAGGCCGGACGATGCACCCGGGACTTGCTGTTGGACTTGGTGAGGATCAGCAAGTCGGAACTGAGGGCCGCGTGACGGGCGCTGGCGGGCATGGTGCCGAGGCGCTGGCCTTCGTCCTTGATGGAGTTCTTCATCAGCCCCAGGCTGGACTCGGGCTGCGGCAGGATCTCGTGATCCCCCTCCACCGCCTTGACGTCGTAGCGACGATAACCCATCAGGGTGAAGTTGTGGGCGGCCACCCATTTGAGGAAGGCGACGCAGGAGTCCACCTCGGCCTGGCTGACCGGGTTCTTGCGTTTGGGCAGCTCCTCGATGATCTCGTTCAGGCGCGTCAGCATGGGCTGCCAGTCTCCCACCGCCAGGGCCACTTCCCGCGCCACCGAGTTGAGCTCGGCAGTCAGGGCGTCCATCTCCTCTTCACCGGTCAGGTGATCGATTTCGATGAGGAAGGCGGTTTCCACCGAGGTCTGCTCTGCGGTGTTGTCCAGATCCAGGATGGCGCCAATCTTGCCGCCTTCGCCGCGGATCAGGTGCAGCGGCTGGTGCAGCATCATGTGGGCGGTGATATTGAGACGCTTGAGGGCCATGCGGATGGAGTCCACCAGGAAGGGGGAATCCTGCAGGATGATCTCGACGATGGTATGGGGAGACTGCCATCCGTGGCGGGTCAGCTCGGGGTTGTAGACCCGGATATAGGGCTCGATGCCGGTACGGTGGTTGAGGGCATTCCACAGACTGAGGGCGGCGCCATAGAGATCGCTGTCATTGCGGTCATGCAGATCAGTGCTGGCCATGTTGCCGTAGAACTTGGCAACGAAACATTCGACCAGGGAGGCACTGTTTTTCGGCAATTTCTGGTGGATCAGACTGAGAACGTTTTCGAGCAGAACGGAGGTAGGGGCGTCTTTCAATGCCATTGCTAGTTTCCTTATCGGACGACATCACAGACACGGCGACATCCACCCAGGATGCCCACCGGTACAGAGTTGCAGCGAAGTGTAATGGCTTGGATCAAGGAAGGCGAGCAAAGGTGATAACGGGATGTTAAAAACAAGGGACAGATCACGGCTTGGGTTGTGATAAATTTTGCCAAGTTGGCAAAATTCAGAAAATCCCACTGGATGCCGCGCCATTTGCCGGATAGATAGTGACTTAAAGCAGATAATTACCCGGATTGATGTTCAAGTTTTGTTAATTTATGCGTTCCAGGGAAATGAAGCGATGATCGTCCTGGGTTTTCAGTCGAAAGTAGCCGTGAACGCCGCTCTCCGACACAAAACGCCGGATTTTCTCCAATCCCAGCTCCAGGGTCAGACCCTGCTCGGTACGTACCACCAGGCGGTTCACCTGCCCCTGGTACATCAACATGATCTCGTCGCGGCCAAGGGAGAGCCGAAAAGTGTATTGCCTCATGTCACCTCCTGGTCATCCATGAAAAACGGGCAGGAAAGCCAGGCTCCCCTGCCCGCCGTCGCGGCGCTTACTGTGCCAGCGCCTTGCTCACCTTCTCGAACAGATCCCGCGCCAGCCCGTCCAGGTTGGCCAGGCGGGTCAACTCGGCGCGAACCAGCGCCTTGCGCCCCTCATCGAGCCGCTTGAACTGGATAAGCGGGGTGATGAGGCGGGACGCCACCTGGGGATTGACCTCGTTGAGCTCGATCAAGAGATCGGTCAGGAAGCGATAGCCGCTGCCATCGGCGGCGTGGAACTGCACCTGGTTGTTCATGGCGAAGCTGCCGATGAGCGCCCGCAGCCGGTTCGGGTTGCGGATGCTGAAGGTCGGGTGCGCCATCGCCTGCTTCACGTCATGGAGCACATCCTTGGCCGGCTTGGCCCCCACCAACCGCAGCCAGTTGTCCAGTACCAGGCCATCATGGGCCCATTTGCCTTCGAAGTCGGCCAAGAGCGCGGCGCGGCACGGCAGCAGATGGCTGTTGGCCACCTGGAGCGCCGCCAGGGTGTCGGTCATGTTGTCGGCAGCCTCGTACTGCTCGCGCACCAGGGTATCGGCCTTCGCGGCATCCAGCGCCGCCAGATAACCCAGCACCACACCCTTGAGGGCCCGCTTGGCCATGTCGGCATGGACCACCTGATAAGCCGGCAGACGCAGGCTCTCGTAGCACGCCAGCAGGCGGTCGCCGAAGGCGTGGGCCAATGCGGTCTGGATCCCGTTGCGCACCTGGTGGATGGCGTCGATGTCGGCCACCTCGAACAGCTCGGCCAGGGTCGCCTCCCCCGGCAGGGCCAGGATCTCTGCCTTGAGGGCGGGATCCAGTGCAGCCTCGTCCAGAATGGCGACAAAGGCCGCCAGCAGGGTGTGGGAGAGTTCAACCCCCTGCCCGTGCTGGACCCGGGCCACCCCGTCGATCACCGCCTTGTTGATCAGCATCTGGGCGGCGTCCCAGCGGGCAAACTCGTTGCGGGCATGACGCATCAGGAAGGCCAGGGCCTCGTCGCTGTAGTCATAGTGCAGCTTGACCGGGGCGGAGAAGTCTCGCAGCAGGGAGGGTATCGGTCTGACCGGCACTCGATCGAATTCGAACGTCTGCTGTGCTTCCAGCACGTCCAGCACATTGCCGATGGCCTTGCCCTGGTATTGCAGCGGGATGACGGCACCCTGTGCATCGTAGAGCTCGATGTCGAGGGGGATATGCAGCGGCAGCTTTTGTGGCTGATCCTGGGTCGGCGGCGTGTGCTGGCTCACGTGCAGACGATAGACACCGCTTTCGGCATCGTATTCGTCGGTCACGGTGAGCTCGGGGGTGCCGGACTGGCTGTACCAGCGGCGGAAGCGAGCGAGATCCACCCCGGAGGCATCCTCCATCGCCTGCACGAAGTCGTCGCAGGTGGCAGCAGAGCCGTCGTGACGCTCGAAGTAGAGTCGCATACCCGCCTGGAAGGCGTCCTCCCCCAGCAGGGTGTGCATCATGCGGATCACTTCAGAGCCCTTCTCGTAGACGGTCAGGGTGTAGAAGTTGTTCATCTCGATCACCACATCCGGGCGGATGGGGTGGGCCATGGGGCCGGCATCTTCGGCAAACTGCGGACCGCGCACGGTGCGCACGTTGTTGATGCGGTTGACGCCGCGCGACCCCAGATCGGAGGAGAACTCCTGATCCCGGAACACCGTCAGTCCCTCTTTGAGGCTTAACTGGAACCAGTCGCGGCAGGTGACGCGGTTGCCGGTCCAGTTGTGGAAATATTCGTGGCCGATCACCCGCTCGATGCCGTGGTAGTCCGCATCGGTGGCAGTGGCCGGGTTGGCCAGCACGAACTTGGAGTTGAAGATGTTGAGCCCCTTGTTCTCCATGGCCCCCATGTTGAAGAAGTCCACCGCCACGATCATGTAGATGTCGAGGTCATACTCGAGGCCGAAACGCTGCTCGTCCCAGCGCATGGAGTTGATGAGGCTCTCCATGGCGAAACCGGCGCGGTCCAGGTTGCCCTTGTCCACGAAGATCTCGAGCGCCACCTGGCGGCCGCTTTTGGTAATGAAGTGGTTGCGTTCCACATCGAAGTCCCCCGCCACCAAGGCGAAGAGGTAGCTCGGTTTGGGGAAGGGATCCTGCCACTGCACGAAGTGGCGACCGTCGTCCAGATCGCCGCTCGCGACCTTGTTGCCGTTGGAGAGCAGATAGGGGTACTTGGCCTTGTCGGCGGTGATGCGGGTACTGTAACGGGCCAGGATGTCCGGCCTGTCCATGTAATAGGTGATACGACGAAAGCCCTCGGCCTCGCACTGGGTGCAATAGGCATCGCCGGATTTGTAGAGCCCCTCCAGCGCCGTGTTGGCGGCGGGATCGATGTCGGTGACCACGGTCAGCACGCACTCGGCCGGCAGGTTGAACAGGGTCAGGCTGCTCTCTCCCTGCTCGTATTGCTGATAGGGCACGCCATCCACAATGACGCTGACAAGGTCAAGCCCCTCGCCGTCCAGCACCAGGGGTTCGTTGTGATCGCCGCTGCGACGCAAACGGGAAATGGCGGTGACCCGGGTCAGGGGCTCTTGCAGCTGAAAATCGAGATCCAGGCTGTCACACCAATAGAGGGGAGCCTGGTAATCCTGGCGATATTTGGCCGTCATGGCCTGAGGTTGTTCAGTCATTATTGTGTGCTTCCACGCTTTGTTATTGACGTGTCAGAGGCTGTCACAAGGCTCGGACAGGGTCAAATAGTTTGCATTCAGGCAAAAGAAAGGGCGACCCGAGTCGCCCTTGTCATTTCGTTGCCAGCATCAGCTCTTCTTGCTGAGGGTGGCCAGATCCGCCGTGATGTTGGCCGCTTCCACCTGGTATTCGTCAGGTGCCTCGAAATCGGTCGGCAGTTCATCCAGGCTCTTCACCGTCGGCTTGCCAAGACGGGTCAGCCGCTCATTGGCTCGCGCCAGCGCCTTCTCGTCCTGTTTGGCCTGTTCAGCCAGCCGCTCGGCTTCGTTCAGGGAGACCGACTTCTTGTCCTTGTCCGCCTGATACTCCTTGATGTCCTGCAGCACATAGGCAAATTCCGGATCCTTGGTGATCCGTGCCTCGTGGGCCGCTTTCAGCTTGGGCAGCAGGCTGGAGAAGTCCCCCAGTCGCTCGTAGCTGGCCGAGGCAATCTTGTCCCAGGGCAAGGCGTTGAACTCGCGGCTCTCCCCCGTCTCCCCCGGCGCTACCGCAGTCGGGAAGGCGATATCGGGTGCAACTCCCTTGTTCTGGGTGCTGCCGCCATCGATACGGTAGAACTTGGCGATGGTGTACTGCACGTAACCCAGCGGCTGCTCGTAGAAGTCATAGACCTTGGCGAGGCTGCGATGCTGCTGCACCGTCCCCTTGCCGAACGAGTTTTCGCCGAGGATCAGCGCACGACCATAGTCCTGCATGGCGGCAGCGAAGATCTCGGAGGCCGAGGCGCTGTAGCGGTCGATCATCACCGACATGGGGCCACCGTAGTAGACATTGCCGTCGTCGTCGCCATTGACGGTGATGCGACCCATGTGATCACGGATCTGCACCACGGGGCCGCTGGCAAAGAAGAGACCGCTCAGGGCGGAAGCTTCCGTCAGGGCACCGCCACCGTTGCCGCGCAGATCGACGATGAGGCCGTCGATCTTCTGCTTGTTGAGGCTGGAGATCTCCTTGATCACGTCGTCGTGCAGGTTGACGTAGAAGCTCGGGATCTCGAGCACGCCGATCTTCTTGCCCTCGGCGGTGATCACCTTGGACTTGGCGGCTCTGTCTTCCAGACGCACCTTGTCACGCACCAGCTCCACCAGCTCGGTCTTGGCGGTCGCGCCCTTGCCGCGCTGGATCTCCAGCTTCACCTTGCTGCCCTTGGGCCCCTTGATGAGCTCGACCACGTCGTCAAGACGCCAGCCAATGACATCCACGATCTTACCGTCGTCCTGCCCCACACCGGTGATCTTGTCATCGGGTTTCAGGTGATTGGACTTGGCCGCCGGGCCGCCTGGCACCAGGGAGCGGATGACGGTAAAGTCATCTTCCGCCTGCAGCACGGCCCCAATCCCTTCCAGCGAGAGGTTCATCTCGGTGTTGAACCGATCGGCGCTGCGCGGAGACAGATAGCTGGTGTGCGGTTCGATGGCGCGGGCGAAGGAGTTCATGAAGAGCTGGAACACGTCCTCGCTCTCGGTCTGGGACATCCGCTTGATGGCGTTGTTGTAACGCTTGCCAAGCAGCTCCTTGATCTCGGGCCACTCCTTGCCGCTGAGCTTGAGGCTCAGGGCATCGAACTTGACCCGCTGACGCCACAGCTCGTTGAGCTCGGCTTCATCCTTGGGCCAGGGAGCCCCTTCCCGATCGAAGACGTAATTGTCTTTCTGGGTAAAATCGAAGGGAGTGTCGAGCAGTTTGAGGGCGTATTCGAACCGCTCGTACCGCCGCTGCTGACTCAGGTTGAACATCTCGTAGGCCGGAGCCAGTCGCCCTCGCTCGAGGTCGGTGTCAAAACCGGTACGATATTTCTCAAAACGGCTGATGTCAGAGGCCAGAAACAGGTTGCGGCTGTAGTCCAGATTCTCCAGATACTTGTCAAAGATCACGGAGGAAAAGGCGTCGTCCAGCTTGAACTGTTTGTAGTGGGAGCGGGTAAACAGATTGGCAATTCGCTTGCTGGCCGTAGCATGTTGGCTCTCTTGAGCCAACACAGGCAAATCACTTTCCTTGAGCACCGGCTCGATGGCCTGTGCGAGCCCGGCAAGCGCCAGGCTACAGGCAACGAGTGAAAAACGAATCACGCCATGCTTCAACATTCGTCTCCTTAGAGAACCAGATGCTCGAACTTGACCCGCAACATCATGCCGGTCTGCAATTGAACCTGTACGTCATCCTTGGTCACTTCCTTGATGGTCGCAGGCACAGGGGACTTGCCCAGCACGACGCGCACGCCCTGCTCGACTTTCAGGGTAGCGGCATCCACTTTCACCAGCGGCGCATCGGCGACCGGTGCAGCCTTGGGAGCAGGGGCGGACTTGGGCTTGTCGGAGCGGGGAGCGTCAGCCTTGCGCGGCGCGTTGCGACGCGGCTGCTTGGGCTTGTCTTCCTTCTCCTTGGTGTTGGTGCGGCGGCTGGCAAAGACACGTTCCTTGCTCTCCTTGAGCGCCTGTTTGGCATGCTCGATGTGCTCTTCGGTGAGCAGCTCGCCCGGGTTGCCGTCCAGATCGACACGGGCCTGGCCAGCCTTGAGGCCATGCAGGTAACGCCAGCTGGAGGTGTATTGACGCAGAGCAGAGCGCAGCATGGTCTTGGAGACTCTCTCGTCATCAGCAAGACGCGCGGCCAGATCCTGGAAGATGCCAATCTTGAGTGGCTTGGCCTCTCCTTCAGCGATGAAGCAGGCCGGGAATTTCTCGACCAGGTAGGCGACGATCTCTTTACTGTTCTTCAGCTTTTCAGTGTTTTCCATGTATAACCTTGGCTTTCATATAGACGCACGGGCATGCCCGAACACAACAAAGGCCCCATTATAGAGAGCTTGGGACCTTTTGCGAACCATCTAGCAATGACTTAGAGCATGCTTTCCAAAATTTGCACCGTTTCTTCGAGGCCAATCCGGTCCTGCTCGTCAAAGCGGTTAAAGATTGGACTGTCGATGTCCAGCACCCCGATGATCTCCCCGCCACGGCGCAGCGGGATCACGATTTCCGAGTTGCTGGCACCGTCGCACGCAATGTGCCCCGCGAACTGGTGCACGTCGTCCACCAGCTGGGTCTTGCCCTCGGCAACCGCAGTGCCACAGACGCCGCGCCCGACCGGGATGCGCACACAGGCCGGCTTGCCCTGGAACGGGCCGAGCACCAGGGTCTCGCCCTGCAGCAGGTAGAAACCAACCCAGTTGATGTCAGCCAGTTCCTGATTGAGCAGGGCAGACAGGTTTGCCAGGGTGGCGATCATGTCGGGTTCGCCCTCTAGCAATGCCTGGGCCTGCTGGTTGAGCGTGCGATAAAATGCTTGTTTTTCAATCATGATTAAATGAACTTCACTCTTTGATAATCAATGCAAGGTACCGTCCTGCCTGAAAATTTCAAATCAATTTTCATTTATCCCCCCTCCTGGGGCCCGATGAGAGTCCGTTCAACGTGCCGCGCCCAACGTCAGTTGATGGCGCTGGCCATTGCTCCACTCGATGGTCAAGAGCCAGTCCATCGCCTCTGCCGTACAACTTCCCACCTGGGTCACCCCTCGCCACCCCGCATCGCTGGCTTCAAACAGCACGGGGATGAGCCCCATGAACATCTCCTTGCCCTCGAGCCAGGCCTTGACCGGCGTAATGGCCGGCACACCCCCTTGAAGGCGCAGGACAAAGTCATGTTCAGGGCGGATCGGCAAGCCATCGATGCTGACCGTCAGCGGGCGATCCCCGACGATGAGGCGGCAGGGGCTGTGGGACAGATCACAAATCTGAACATTGGAGCCCTCTGCATGGTCGCTTCCTGTGCCTGAAAACCAGGTTCGATAGGCCATCAGGGAGAGCAAAATGACCAGCACCATGGACAGGTGGACGATTTTGCGTGAAGTGAGTCTCTCTTTCATGAAAAAACAGCTCTGTAAGGTACGTAGAAAATGTAATTTTCGTGATCTGGCTCAAGGTAAAAACTGGCGGACATGAGACCCGCTGGAGCCAAATATATCACTGTTTGTACTGTTATTTTACCGGTCATTTCAGTATCATTCTCAATGGATTTTCATTTAACCACCTTTTGCTTTTCCTTTTATTAACAGATGTTAACGAGGGGATTTTGCAAAACCGGGGTGAAAATGGCCCAGGACACCGGGCAACACTAACAACAGCATCGGAAGCGGAATACAACGATGAGCCATACAACAAACCACCCTGAGTACAACTACACCGTTGTGCGCCAGTTCACCGTCATGACGATTGTCTGGGGTATCGTCGGCATGTCGGTGGGTGTATTGATTGCAGCCCAGTTGATCTGGCCTGCCCTCAACTTCGACACCCCCTGGCTGACGTACAGCCGTCTGCGTCCCCTGCATACCAATGCGGTCATCTTCGCATTTGGTTGCAGCGCCCTGATGGCCACCTCCTTCTACGTGGTGCAACGCACCTGTCAGGTCCGGCTGTTTGGTGGTCCCCTCGCCTCCTTCGTGTTCTGGGGCTGGCAGGCGATCATTCTCTCCGCAGCCATCTCGCTGCCGCTGGGGTATACCACTTCAAAAGAGTACGCCGAGCTGGAGTGGCCCATCGACATCGCCATCGCCGTGGTCTGGGTGAGCTATGCCATCGTCTTCTTCGGCACCCTGGTCAAGCGCACCACCTCCCACATCTATGTGGCGAACTGGTTCTTCGGTGCCTTCATCATTACGGTGGCCGTGCTGCACATCGTCAACAACATGGAAGTGCCCCTTTCCGGCATGAAGTCCTACTCCATGTACTCCGGCGCCATGGATGCCATGGTGCAGTGGTGGTATGGCCACAACGCGGTGGGCTTCCTGCTGACGGCGGGCTTCCTTGGCATGATGTACTACTTCGTGCCCAAGCAGGCGGGTCGTCCCGTCTACTCCTACCGCCTCTCCATCGTGCACTTCTGGGCGCTGATCTCCCTCTATATCTGGGCCGGTCCGCACCACCTGCACTATACCGCCCTGCCTGACTGGGCCCAGTCGCTGGGCATGGTGATGTCCCTCATCCTGTTCGTGCCCTCCTGGGGCGGCATGATCAACGGCATCATGACCCTCTCGGGTGCTTGGCACAAGCTGCGTTATGACCCCATCCTGCGCTTCCTGATCGTCTCCCTGTCGTTCTACGGCATGTCGACCTTCGAAGGCCCCATGATGGCGATCAAGACCGTCAACGCCCTCTCCCACTACACCGACTGGACTATCGGTCACGTTCACTCCGGTGCCCTGGGCTGGGTTGCCATGGTGTCCATCGGTGCCGTCTACCACCTGATCCCGAACCTGTTCGGGCAGGGGCGCATGTACAGCATCAAGCTCATCAACGTCCACTTCTGGCTGGCCACCGTGGGCACCGTGCTCTATATCGTCGCCATGTGGATTTCCGGTGTGATGCAGGGCCTGATGTGGCGTGCGGTCAACGACGACGGCACCCTGACCTACAGCTTCGTGGAGGCGCTGCAAGCTTCCTATCCCTTCTACTTCGTGCGCTTCCTGGGTGGCTGCTTCTTCGTCACCGGCATGCTGCTGATGGCCTACAACGCCTATCGCACCGTCACTGCGCCCAAGGGTTCTCTGGAACCCGTCGCACAGCCAGCCTGATTTGAAGGGGTTTAAAGCATGAGCAACAACAACCGTCACGAGATTTTTGAAAAAAGCGTCCCCATGCTGGTGATTGGCATCATCTTCGCCATCAGCCTGGGGGGCCTGGTGGAAATCACCCCCCTGTTCTTCCAGAAGCAGACCAACGAGCCGGTGGAGGGCCTCAAGCCCTACACCGCCCTGCAGATGGAAGGACGCGACATCTACATCCGCGAAGGCTGCACCGTCTGCCACAGCCAGATGATCCGCCCGTTCCGCGCCGAGACCGAACGCTACGGCCACTACTCGGTTGCCGGCGAGAGCGTCTGGGAGCACCCCTTCCTGTGGGGCTCCAAGCGTACCGGCCCGGATCTGGCCCGGGTCGGCGGCCGCTACTCCGATGACTGGCATCGCGCCCACCTCATCAACCCGCGTGACGTGGTGCCCGAGTCCAACATGCCGGCCTTCCCCTGGCTCGAGACCAATGTGCTGAGCGGCGAGTTGACTGGCAAGAAGCTGGCTCTGTTCCGGGATCACTTCGGCGTGCCCTATACCGATGCCGACATCGCTGGCGCCGGTGAGGCCGTCAAGGGCAAGACCGAGCTGGATGCGCTGATCGCCTATCTGCAATCACTGGGCCATGCCCTGAAATAAGGAGTCGGGATATGGATTACGGCACATTTCGCGGCCTGTACACCCTGCTGCTGATGGTCATCATGATTGGCATCATCGTCTGGGCCTACAGCAAGCGCCGCAAGGCTTCTTTCGACGAGGCCGCCAACCTGGTTTTTGCCGATGACGAGCAACCCCGTGCTGATAACAAGAACGCAGGAGCGAAGCAATAATGAGCACTCTGTTTAGCATTTTTGTGACCGTCATAAGCCTTGGCACCATTCTCGGCTGCTTCCTGCTGCTGGCCTGGTGCATGAAGGACAAGATGGGGGCCGAAGAGGGCAAACCCATGGGTCACACCTTCGACGGCATCGAGGAGATCAACAATCCCCTGCCGAAGTGGTGGTCCTATATGTTCCTCTTCTTCATCGTCACCGGGCTCATCTACCTGCTCGCCTTCCCGGGCCTTGGCAACTTCAAGGGTCTGCTGGGCTGGCAGAGCTCCAACCAGGATGTACGTTCCCTGGCCGAGTCCAAGGCAGCGGCGGCTTCCGCCAAGGCCGAAGGACGCGCGGTGGAATACGATCGGGAACTTGCCAAGGCCGACGAGATCTACGGCGCCAAGTTCCGCGAGCTGACCTATCAGGCTGACGGCAAGAGCTACAAGGAGATCACCGAGATCGCCAAGGATCCGGAAGCCCTGAAGGTGGGTCAGCGCCTGTTCCTGCAAAACTGTTCCCAGTGTCATGGCTCCGATGCCCGCGGTGGCCGCGGTTTCCCGAACCTGACCGACAGCGAATGGCAGTGGGGCGGCGCACCCGACCAGATCAAGACCACCATCATGGGCGGTCGTCAGGGTATCATGGCCGCTTGGGGCGAGATCCTGGGTCAGGACGGGGTGAAGGAGGTGGCCTCCTATGTGCTGAGCCTCTCCGGTCGCAAGGTTGATCTGGTGGAAGCCAAGAAAGGGGAAGCACGCTTTGCCATGTGCGCCGCCTGCCACGGCCCGGATGCCAAGGGCGGCATCGCCTTCGGCGCCCCCGACTTGACCAACAACATCTGGCTCTATGGCGGCTCCCGTCAGGTGGTCGAACAGACCATCACCCACGGTCGTCACGGCGTGATGCCGGCCTGGAAGGACATTCTGGGGGAAGACAAGGTACATCTGCTCGCCTCCTACGTTTACAGCTTGTCCCACAACGATCGGCAAAATCAGCAGTAACATGTGATAAGCACGTGATTAATCAGCAAAAAGCCTCGACTCTTCGAGGCTTTTTGTTATCTTGTGTTGGCTGAATTACCGCCATTTCGTTAACCATTTGTTTCGGTAGCATCATGACCCAACCCTGGTATCGCCAATTCTGGCCCTGGTTCATCATCGCCCTCCCCTGCGCCGCCGTGGTAGGCAGCATCGCCACCGCCATCATTGCCAGCAAGGATGGGGTCAACCTGGTAGCGGAGGACTACTACAAGCAGGGCAAGGAGATTAATCAGGATCTCAGCAAGTTCGATCGCGCCGAGGCGCTCGGCATCCGTATCGCCCTCAATGTCAGCGACAAGGAGCTGACGTTAAATCCACTGTCCGGGGATTTCCCCCTCGGGCAGGCACTGCACCTCTCCCTGTTTCATCCCACGTTGGCGGGCCTGGACAGCGAACATCTGCTGACGGCCGATGGCAAGGGAGTCTATCGCCTGATGCTGGACAAGCCCCTCACCGGCAAGTGGCACGTGCGGGTCGATGCCTTCAACCATGAATGGCGCCTCCAGGAGACGGCACAACTGCCGACTCAGGCAGCGATTGAGCTCGATCCCAAGGGACGTTGAATCACGAAGGCAGGGTGATCGGCACGCCGGTCAGCCACCCTTCTCCCCGACCCGGCCTGCTGGGCTGCATCAAAGAGGGATGATCACCATGACCGGCTGTTTTCACTGTGGTGAACCGGTTCCCACTGGCAGTAACTTTACTCTCGAGATCAAAGGCATCGTTCAGCCGATGTGTTGCCCTGGCTGTCAGGCCGTGGCACAGACCATTCTCGAATGCGGCCTCGCCAGTTATTACGAACACCGCACCGCTCCCGGCATCAAGGGGGAACTGGTGCCCGAAGAGCTCGCCGCCCTCACCCACTACGATCTGGCGGAGGTGCAGCAGGAGTTCGTCACCGACACCGGTACGGGTCGCGAAACTACGCGCGAGATCCAACTGACGGTGGAAGGTTTGACCTGCGCCGCCTGTGCCTGGCTCATCGAGCGGCACCTGATGACCCTGCGCGGTCTGCGTTACATCAACGTCAATACCACCACCCATCGCGCCCGCATCAAGTGGGATCCGGCCCAGCTCTCTTTGAGCGACATTCTCAAGGGCTTTGCCAGGGTCGGCTATCGCGCCTATCCCTTCCAGACTCATCAGCAGGAAGCGCTCTACGCCAAAGAGGTGCGCAGCTACATGTTCCGCATGGCGCTGGCCGGCCTTGGCTCCATGCAGGTGATGATGTGCGCCGTAGCACTCTACATGGACCTCTTCATCAGCGTGGAAGAGGAGTTCATGATCTACTTCAAGTGGATAAGCCTTCTGCTCTCCACCCCCATCATGATCTACTCGGCCCAGCCTTTTTACGTGGGGGCATGGCGCAGCCTGAAGCAGGGGCACCTCTCCATGGATGTTTCGGTGTCGCTGGCACTGATCGGCGCCTTCGTCGCCTCCATCTGGGCCACGGTCTTCAACACGGGTGAGGTCTATTACGACTCCATCACCATGTTCGTCTTTTTCCTGCTGTTGGGCCGTCTGCTGGAACTGCGAGCGAGGCGCAAGGCGTCGGAGTCGAGCTCCAACCTGGCGCGCCTGGTACCCATCATGGCAACCCGCATCGATGATGACGGCGAACACGAGGTGGCCGCCAAGACGCTGCGAGTCGGAGACAGGGTGCGGGTACTCGCGGGGGCCACCCTGCCGGCAGACGGCATCGTCACCCTGGGCCAGGCCAGCCTCAACGAATCCATGCTGACTGGCGAACAGTTGCCTCTGCTCAAACAGGCCGGAGATCCCGTCTATGCAGGCACCATCAACACCGATGCCCCCCTGGAGATCCGGGTCAGCCATTCCATTGAAGAGTCGCGCCTGGCCCAGATCATGCGCCTGCAGGATCATGCTCTGGACGACAAGCCCGCCATCGCCCAGCTGGCGGACGTGCTGTCGCGCCACTTTATCCTGGTGCTCCTGATCATTGCGGCCGGGGTCTGGACCTTCTGGCATTTTCATGAGCCCGAGCGGGCCTTCTGGGTCACCCTGGCGGTGCTGGTGGCGACCTGCCCCTGCGCCCTCTCGCTGGCCACCCCGACCGCACTGACCTCGGCCACTGCCAACCTGACCCGCAGCGGCATCCTACTGCGCCGCGGCCACGTGCTGGACATTCTGACCCGGGCCAACCGCATCGTGATGGACAAGACGGGGACCCTGACCACGGGCAACATCAGCCTGGTGAGCACCCAGCCCCTCGGCGAGCTCGACGCAGCCCGCTGCCTCGCCCTCGCCCAGGCCCTGGAGACCTATTCCGAGCATCCCATCGCCCGTGCGTTTCGAAGCAAACCACTGGCGGACGGGGTGCCGCTCGCCGCCAGCGACGTCACCCCCGTCATCGGCCACGGCGTGCAGGGAGTAATTGAGGGCAAGCATTACCGCATCGGCAGTGCACGCTGGCTCGAACTGGCGCAAGAAGAGAATGCCGCTCAAGGGCTGACCATCTATCTGGCCGATGAACACGGACTGCTGGCCCGTTTCATCCTGGCCGACACGCTGCGCCCCGATGCCGGTGCACTGATCCAGGCCTTCAAGGAGGCAGGCCTGCAAACCACCATTCTCACCGGCGACGGTTCGGACCAGGCGGACATGCTGGCCCGCGAGCTGGGGGTCGATGAGCTGGTAAAAGGGGTCACCCCGGACGGCAAGCTGGCCTATCTCAAGGCCCGGGAAGCGGCCGGGGATATCAGCATCATGGTGGGAGATGGCATCAACGACGCCCCTGTGCTGGCCGGCGCCCACGCGTCCTTTGCCATGGCGGGGGGCACGGATCTGGCCAAGAACAGTGCCGACGCCATCCTGCTGGCCGACGATCTCTCCCGTCTGCTGGCCGCCCGGGCCCTGGCCCTGCGAACTCGCAAGATCATCAAGGAGAACTTTGCCTGGTCCATCGGCTACAACCTGCTTGTGCTGCCGCTGGCTGCAAGTGGCTGGCTCCCCCCTTATCTGGCGGCTGCTGGCATGTCCCTGAGCTCCCTCATCGTGGTCACCAACTCCATGCGGCTCAACCGGTGAGCAGCCATCTGGCATCCTCCCGGGTGGCGGCACCTCTTGCCTCGCCGGGTTATCATCCCCCTTTCACCACAGGGTCCACGCCATGAACATTATCTTCGTCCTCATCCCCATCGCCATCCTGTTCGTTGTCATTGCCGGCGCCGTCTTCTTCTGGGCCATCCGCTCCGAGCAGTTCGAGGATCTCGACAGGCAGGGCTCCAACATCCTGTTTGACGAGGAGCAGCGCCCCTTGCCCCCCTCTGAACAACAAGCAGAACAGGAAAACGGGCCCCATGACCAGCAGCCTTGACCTCATGGGCGCCCTGCTGGTCGGGCTTGCCGGTGCCGGCCACTGTATCGGCATGTGTGGCGGCGTGTCCGCAGCGCTCTCCATGGCCATACCTGCCGAGAAGCAGCATTTTTGGGGCAGGCTCGGTTATCTGCTCAACTACAACCTGGGGCGCATCCTGAGCTATGTGCTGGCGGGCGCGCTGGTGGGCGGCTTGCTCGCCACCACCACGGAGATAGGCGCTGGCAAACACGCCCTGGCAGGGCTTCGCCTCATCGCCGCCCTGCTGATGATAGCGCTCGGCCTCTACTTGGCTGGCTGGTGGCATGGCGTCTTGCTGCTCGAGCGCATCGGTGCGAAGTTCTGGCCTCTCATCAAGCCGCTGGCAGGCAGGTTTCTCCCGTTTACATCAGCCAGGCAGGCCCTCCCCTTTGGCATGATATGGGGCTGGCTCCCTTGCGGCCTCGTCTACTCCATGCTGACCTGGAGCGCTGCCGCAGGCTCCGCGAGTGGCGGGGCACTCATCATGCTCTTTTTCGGCCTCGGCACCCTGCCGACCCTGTTTGCGCTAGGGGGGCTGGCAGACCGATTGCGCTACTGGCTCACCCTGCGCAGCCTGCGCCTTGGGGGCGCCTTGCTGCTTATTGCCTACGGGATCCACACCCTCTGGATCGGGATGGCGTCCTTTTGAAACCCTATCCAAAACGGATGAGATGGTGGTAAACTTGTTTGATATAAATCAATTATTCATTTGAGCCTATGATCCCGGACAAGAAACCTGGCAGACGTATTCAGAGCGGTGGCTGTGCAATTCATTGCCAGGATTGCAGCATCAGCCAGCTCTGCATCCCCTTCACCCTGAACGATAACGAGCTCGATCAGCTCGACAGCATCATCGAGCGCAAAAAGCCGTTCCAGAAGGGTGAAGAGTTGTTCAAGGCCGGCGATGAGCTCAAGTCGCTCTATGCCATACGTTCCGGGACCATCAAGTCATACACCATCACCGAACAGGGTGACGAACAGATCACCGCCTTCCACCTCGCCGGTGATCTGGTCGGTTTCGACGCCATCCACAAGCAGGCCCACCCCTCCTTCGCCCAGGCGCTGGAAACCGCCATGGTGTGCGAAATACCGTTCGATGTGCTCGACGACCTCTCTGGCAAGATGCCCAAACTGCGCCAGCAGATCATGCGGCTGATGAGCAACGAGATCATGGGCGACCAGGAGATGATACTGCTGCTCTCCAAAAAGAACGCCGAAGAGCGCCTCGCTGCCTTCCTGCACAATCTCTCGGTTCGTTTCTCCGAGCGCGGCTTCTCCGCCAAGGAGTTCCGCCTCTCCATGACCCGTGGAGACATCGGCAACTACCTCGGTCTCACCGTCGAGACCATCAGCCGCCTGCTGGGCCGTTTCCAGAAATCCGGTCTCATCAGCGTCAAAGGCAAATACATTACTGTACTGGACAACGTTGCCTTGGGCGTCATGGCCGGAGCCACTCGTCCTCCCTGCGGTTAATCCCCGTTTATTCCCTTTTTTGCCGGATCGGATCACCCTGAAATTTGATCCGGCACACCTTCCCGTCTCCCCCCTTGGACTAAGCTGTAATAGCTAAAGAGTTGCCATCATTGGCCTTTTTACCAAGGAGGAGAACATGGTCAAGTACCGAAACATTCTGGTGGTGATCAATCCCGAGGAGGAGCGCCAGATCGCGCTCGAGCGCGCGGTCAAGGTCGCCGAGCTGGATGAGGGCGCCCAGCTGACCCTGCTCCTGACGATTTACGACTTCTCTTACGAGATGACCGCCATGCTCTCGGCAGACGAGCGGGAAGAGATGCGCCATGGTGTCATCGCCCAGCGTCGGGAGTGGCTCGACGAGATCCTCACTCCCTATCGGGCCAGAGGACTGGAATGCGAAGTGAAAGTGCTCTGGCACAACCGTCCCTTCGAGTGCGTCATTCAGGAAGTGCTGGAACAGCGTCACGATCTGGTCGTCAAGGCGACTCACAAGCACTCCTTCCTGCAAACCTTCATCTTCACCCCCACCGACTGGCACCTGCTGCGCAAATGCCCCTGTCCGGTTCTGCTGGTAAAAGAAGGGCACTGGCAACGGGGGGGCAACCTGATTGCCGCCATCAACTGCTCGAGCGATGACAAGGAGCAGAAGGTGCTCAACGAGCGGATCACCCGCGAGGGGATCGCCATCGCCGAGCTGCTTGGTGCCAGTCTCTATCTGGTCAACACCTACCCGGGCACCCCGGTCAATGTCGCCATCGAACTGCCAGAGTTCGATCCCAACGCCTACAACGATGCCATTCGCAAACACCATGAAGATCTGCTGCGGGAGCATGCCGATCAGTTCGGCATCAACCACATGTGGACCAAGGTGGCGGAAGGCTTGCCGGAGGAGGTGCTGCCGGACATGGCGGACGATCTGAATGCCACCCTGATGATCATGGGATGCGTCGGCCGTACCGGCCTCTCTGCCGCCCTGCTTGGCAACACCGCCGAGCACGTGGTGGACAGGCTCAACTGCGACATTCTCATCCTCAAACCCGACGATTACAGCAGCCCTGTGGATGACAGGCGTCATCCTGCATAAGCGTTTCTTGCCCTCCCCCGGGACATGGCTATAATAAGCCGCTTATTTTTGTCCCGGGTTTGAGGCCATGCTAGAAGAGCTTAACGCCAAAGAGAAATACAGTTTCAACAAGCTGCAGAAACGCCTGCGGCGCAACGTGGGCCAGGCCATCGCCGACTTCAACATGATTGAAGAGGGTGACAAGATCATGGTCTGCCTGTCTGGCGGCAAGGACAGCTTTGCCATGCTCGACATCCTGATGAGCCTGAAGGCCAGCGCCCCCATCCATTTCGATCTGGTGGCCGTCAACCTGGATCAGAAGCAACCCGGCTTCCCCGAGCACGTGCTGCCCGAATACCTGAGCACCCTCGGCATCGACTTCAAGATCGTGGAAGAAGATACCTACTCCATCGTCAAGGAGAAGGTACCGGAGGGCAAGACCACCTGCGCGCTCTGCTCCCGCCTGCGCCGCGGCATTCTGTATCGCACCGCCCAGGAGCTGGGTTGCACCAAGATCGCCCTTGGCCATCACCGTGACGACATCCTCGAGACTCTGTTCCTCAACATGTTCTACGGTGGCAAGCTCAAATCCATGCCCCCCAAGCTGGTGAGCGACGATGGCAAGAACGTGGTGATCCGCCCCCTGGCCTACTGCAAGGAGAAAGATCTGGTGCGCTATGCCGAGGTCAAGGCCTTCCCCATCATCCCCTGCAACCTGTGCGGCTCCCAGGAGAACCTGCAGCGCCAGGCCATCAAACAGATGATGCAGGAGTGGGATCGCCGCTTCCCAGGCCGTCTCGAGACCATGTTCACCGCCATTCAGGACGTGATCCCGAGCCACCTGCTCGATCACCAGCTGTTTGACTTCAAGAGCATCAATCGCGACTCCGGCATCATCGACGGTGGCGACAAGGCATTTGATCCGCCCGAGCTGCCCAAGGTGCCGCTGCTGGACATCGACGAGATGGACATGCTGGACGTGATTGAGGTGCGCTAAGCCCCGTCACCCACAAAAAAGGAGCGCCAGGCGCTCCTTTTTTCATTCTGGCAATCTGCGGACTCGGGTCGCTACTCCTTGTGTAGCCAGGGGGTCAGGCGCAGGATCTCCCCTTGCAGTTGCAGCTTGCCCTGGGCAAACCCCTTCAGCTGCGCATTGCTGAGCAGCAGTTGCCCCTGCTGCCAGGAGACGGCCTCCTGACGGGCACCCTCCACAAGGTAGGCTGTGCCTGCGGGCGCCACCATGGAGATCCGCACCCCTTCCATCTTGGGCAGGAAATACTGGCCGACCATGCCGGCCATCTTGTCGAGCAATCGCTGCATCTGCTGCTGACGCGAGACAAGTTCGGCCAGCGGCACCTCGGGTGTGGCGGGGGCGTCAGCCATCACCTGTACCGACAGATCACAGGCGGCGTGGGCCTCGGTGAGCCCCACCACCACGATCGCCTTGTCGAGGTTGAGATCTTCGTCATAGGGCAGACGCAGTTCGCCATCCACCGTGACCTCGGCGGGCACATCCCTGTCCGGGGTCGAGACCCGGGCCGAGGTGAGCCCGCAGCGCCGACCGTTCTGTTGACTGGCCAGATAAAAGCCCAGTCTGGCGTGGCCGAACTCCCCCTTGGCGAAGGTCTTCATCTGGCTGTAGAAGGTGCCGTAGTCGAGTTCAAGGGACGGCTCAGCCTGTCCCAGCATGGGTACCAGCAGGAGCGCCGCCATCCCGTATCGCTTGTTCATATGCCATCCTTTTGCATCACGCTCCGGGCGGGTCGACACCGGCTGACCCCCTGGTATCCCGTTATGCGTTGAAATGATCCGGGCCCTGCCCGCCGTTGCCACTGGCAACCTCGGTCACTTCGACTGCCACCCCACACAGATCCCGGTAGAGAATGCCCTTGCAGTTGAAGTAGAGCGGCGCCACCCAGATAAGTCCCAGCCCCATGGGGATGAGCGCCAGGAAGAAGAGTGCCAGCATGACCCCGTGCAGCAGCACTATGCTGGGCCATCCCCGGGCAAAGAGCTTGAGGGATACCAGAATGGCCTGAGCCGGGGAAAGACCGCGCTCCAGCACCAGAGGTACGGTAAACACCAGCCCCATGCCCACCAGGGCGGAAGGGATGAAGGCCAGCATCACCGGCACGCCCAGCAGCTCGAACAGGGGGCCAAACAGGCTGGTGATGAGGCTGCCGAGCAGACTCAGGCTGCCCAGGCGCAGGAAGTGGCGGAAGAAGTCGAACACCTGGCTCGGCCGGGCGCGTACCCCCACCGACTGCTGCAACCCCAGCATGTCGAGGGAGGAGGTCATGGGTGACATGATCACCGTGACCAGCAGGCTCAGGATCAGGGCCATATCCATATCCCCTCCTTCACGGGCGACATAGGGCGTCAGCAAGGTATTGCTCAGCAGGATCCAGATTGCCATGACCCCGGCGATGGCCAGCGCCAATCCGAAACCGGTGCGACGAGTCTGTTGCCACCCCTCTTTCAACACCCCTTGCAGGTCCAGACGATATCCCTGGCTGAGGGACTGTTCGAGGGTTCCACCGATCCGCATTCTATTACTCAATTGACTGTCCAACATTCACTGACGACTGATCCAAGGTGGCACATTATAGCGGTTTGAACCGGCATGCGTAGCCGTTTTTCCTGTTATCTTCCGTTCAGAAAGCCATTGATACCAAAGGCCTTGCAGCCCTACTTGATGAAGTTCCCCTCACCCTTGGCCCCTCTGTCCAACGGGAGTAGGATGTTGACATCCTCCCCCACCTTAGAGCTTCGCGTCACAGGAGGGGGATTCCCATTACTGGGTGATAGCTGCTCGCGCAGTACCGGGTTCCTGCTTCATCGGG